>JABLXW010000055.1 GCA_013177945.1 Bacillota bacterium | reverse complement strand
ACAAGAAGAAATTCTCGAACTAATAGTCGACCGCTGCGCGGCCCTGGGGAGGTTCATCCAAAGATATCTGTGAGCGTCTTCGCAAAAGCATCAACATTAAAGGGAGGCGAAGAGACGAGCCTCCCCTTTTCCTTATCTCTTTGGTCTTCATTGTTGGTGAACTCTTGCAAGGAGATATTGTTCAGCTTTTCCTCTAATTCCGTTAGTTTTTTTTCTACTCCCGAAAGTCGTGCTCCCAGGTCCAACCACTGCCGCGCCACTTTCACCCTGGAGCCAGGAGGATATTTGAAAACCGGGTGGTTTTCCGGAAGCCACAAGTCCAGTCGTTTCATGCCTTTCCGGGTCATTTTGCCCCTCCTTGTACGTACAAACTGCACACTCACAGCGCCAGCAAGCCGCCTGTACGGACAAACGCCGTTAAAAATTCGCCAGACATCAGGCGTGGTCAGCATTTTTCCGTTCCGTACATGAAGCTACCCGGAAAGCATAAAACCGGGTGGTTTTCCGGAAGCCACAAGTCCAGTCGTTTCATGCCTTTCCGGGTCATTTTGCCCCTCCTTGTACGTACAAACTGCACACTCACAGCGCCAGCAAGCCGCCTGTACGGACAAACGCCGTTAAAAATTCGCCAGACATCAGGCGTGGTCAGCATTTTTCCGTTCCGTACATGAAGCTACCCGGAAAGCATCGTTAAATACCCAAGGGCGTTGGCAAACACCGGGTCGGGGACCTGCACCGCCCGCGGGAAGTACCCGGCCAGGATCTCTCCAAAGAGGAGCGCGCCTCCCCCTGCCAGGGCAACCAGAGAGAGAAACCCCGTCCTGTCCCCCCAGGCCGCAAGGACGTGGGAAGCGATTGCGTCCGCCGCCTCCCGCTTCGCCCGGGCGAAGGCGGGAGCCAGGTTGACTACCCTGCCCCGGTAGGAGATCTCCTCTCCATTCCGAACCCTCTCCAGCGCCTGCTGGTGCATCCGCGCCGGGAGGGGAGCTCCGGTCTGCCTCTCGAACGCCGCGGCCAGGGCACGATGGACAAGGTGAATCCCTGCCTCGACACTCCCGCAGGCTTCGGGGACGGGAACGGGAAAACCGTTTCTGACCTCAAAGAGCAGAAAGTCAGTTGTATAGGTGCCAACGTCGATCACGCCGACCATTCCGCTCTTTGGAAGCGAACTTCCCAGAGAAACAAGAATGCCTGCTCCCTGAGGGAATACCGCCACTTTTCCGAAAGACACATACCTTTCTCGACCGAAATTTACGCTCACCCAGGCGCTCAGCTTCGAGAGCCTCTCCTTCAGAGCATCCTTCTGCGCCCGGTAGAAGGAAAGGGGCAGACCGACCGCCAGGTCAGTGTTTCCTCCGGCAGCAACCGCGTCCGTCCCGGCACCGCATAGATAGGCCGCTGTGAGAAGAAGCAGGTCATGCAGGCCCTGGGGCTTCTCCTGCTGGGCGACAAAACCCTGTACAGCCAGGCTCTGGAGGGCAGCATCCCCGACCAGCTTTTCCTCCGCGCCGCCGATGGCGGAGACGCGGACGCGGTAGCCAGCGCCGTCTTTGAAGACGCCACCCAGGGGGTCGGTAACCGCCGGGGCCGCGGCCGAAGGAAAGGAAACCTGCGTTCCGGCGTCCGAGACCGCCTTCGTGAAGCCGTAGCCAATGTCAACGCTTAAATACATTTGAAACCACCTTCCTCAAGTACTGATTCCTCGATAAACACGTATGAGGCCCACAAAGTGAAAAACCCCGGCTCAAAAAAGGCCGGGGTAATTAAAAACCCACGCTTAATAAAGCGCGGGCGGTCGGAAAGGGACAAAACAACGTAAACTGAGATTTTAGGAAGTCCCCTTTTTTCAGGGAGAAAGGAAGAAGTCAAGCAGCAGCTATCCGGATCTCAAAGACAACCAACTGGTTTAGTCCATACTCTTGTTTCTGTCCCTCGTAGGTAGGCTGGAAACGAGATCAGAATGATTTGTTTTTCATGAGCAAAGTTAGTTTCAATCCCTCGTAGGTAGGCTGGAAACGGTTTTCAGGTCACGTTTTCAGGATAGTTTTGTAGAGTTTCAATCCCTCGTAGGTAGGCTGGAAACAAAATGAAAATTCCTTCTTTTGTTGAAATAAAAATTGTTTCAATCCCTCGTAGGTAGGCTGGAAACACAACACGCACTTTCACTATATAAACCTTATCCAGTGTTTCAATCCCTCGTAGGTAGGCTGGAAACCAAATACGCACCCTTTAAAACCTCAGCATAGACTACGTTTCAATCCCTCGTAGGTAGGCTGGAAACCCAAAAAGCCCTATACGAATTAGCGACCAATGCTAAGTTTCAATCCCTCGTAGGTAGGCTGGAAACCAGGATGACGACCTGGCGATCCTGGCTGCTGCCTTGGTTTCAATCCCTCGTAGGTAGGCTGGAAACCGGATGAAGCGTCAGGAAGCAGGCTTGTGTCCCCAATGGTTTCAATCCCTCGTAGGTAGGCTGGAAACTTGTTGGTTTCAATAGGGAGGTGGTCGCGAAGTGTCTGTTTCAATCCCTCGTAGGTAGGCTGGAAACACCTACTCAACATACCTCGCAAATCTAAGCATCCACGTTTCAATCCCTCGTTGGAACCAGTACCACGGTATGACTGTTTTTCCCTTGACAACCGTGCATTTCGCCACTCGGTACCAGAAGCCGCGCCAGTGGAAGGCCAGGGGTAGGCCGTTGGGCAATAAATAGACTTCCACGGGGCAGTTGTAGAGTTTGGACACATAAATCACCAAAAATAAGTATACCAGAACAAATGTTTGAAAAGCAAGAACGTTACTTAAGCTTGATACGCCTGCCCCAAAGATCTATATGTGGCACTCCCCTCCGACTTAGGTGGATCCATGAGACGGGGATGCCGTGGGAAATAGCCCATGCTTCGAGCTTTTTTCGGTCGTCGCACACGACTTTTACGAACCTGCCGGAAATGCCTTTGGCTCTTGCTGTCTTTAGTTTGGGGCAGGTCAGAATTGTAACTTCGGGGTATTCCAAGAAATCACCCCCCCAAAAAAAGACCTTAAAAAAAGAAAAAAGGTGCAAGGAATTTTACGCCCTGCACCTCGTTCAACTGGTCTTTCTTCCTTGTAACACCACAAACCAGTCGCTATAAACTGACCCTTCCGTTACCACCACCCCCGCCGCGTATGGGGGAAGATTTAAGTTCGTCGCTCCCGCTGCTCCGGAGCCGGAGAATTCGCCTTTTACGAGCGTTTCGGAAGGGCAGACCTCGAGGCTGGCGTCCGTCCAGAACTCGATGAGCCTTCTCTGGTTTGTTCCGTTCGTCGCCATGACGGAGACGGAGCCGACGGTGGCCTCGGTCGAAAGGTACGGGAACCGCGCCGTGAAGCTCGAGAGCGGGCCCACAGAGTCGACGAGTACCCCCACCTTTCCTCCAGCCTTGGTTTTTGGAAGTTGGCTCTGAGTCATCCCCTCAGTGATCATAATGTGCGTCGCCGGGTCGTCAGGGTTAGGTTTGGCCTGCCCTGCAGGAGCGGAGACGATTTCTCTGATCCTGACTCTCTCAAAGCCGATAACGCAGAAGTCAGCCGGATCACTCCATTCCGAGGGAATACCCATGCTGTCGTACACCCGGACCTGGATTTTGAATTGATATTCTCCGCTTGCCCAGAGGGGCCCTGGCACTGCCGGGTCCTGGCTTGTCGGTACCCGAAAACTCGGTTCCGGAGAGGAAACAAAGCCGGTTTCGTAAATCAGAGTATCGTCTAGTTTAACGATTTTTACTTCGTAGCCGGACTGGACATCTCCAGGATCCGGATCCGAAAAGCTCCAGGAAAAAGTTGGTGTTGTTGTGGTGTAGCAGGAACCCTGCTCCGGAATGACTGGCTTCTCAGGAGGATTGCCTGCTTCCAGCAGGACGGCAATATCTGTCCCAGGTACCGGAGCTTTTATCTTCGGCGTAACCTGCGGGTTCGTAGTGACAAGCTCTGCTCTCCACTTCACGCTCCTACCGGGTGATACGTCCGCCCAGAGCTCATACGTATTCGTTGCAGGCCAGGCCTTAGATTCATCCCCGATAGAATTCCAGCTCGCCCCGTTGTCAGGCGAGACCTCGCAGGCCGTTGCTCCGCCTGGAAGACCCCGGACACGGTACTTCTTCACCCAAGTTGTCCCGTCTGCCGTGACCGACCAGGTAACGGATGTTCCTTCGGGGAGGTAGTGGTACGCGCGTACCCTGACGTAAGAAACACTGTTGCCGGGATCAAAGGCCAGCGATTGTACAACCGCACTGGGAGCGTACCCACCAGCATTTTGCAGCCCGGCCACCGTAACCGACAGCTGAGGGTTGTAGACCAGTTCGGAGCCGTCCCACATGTAGTATTTAACCTGGTCCCCGTCCACGATGAGCCGGTCGTAAGTTCCCGGGCGCAGGGCGACGCACGTGGGAGCGCTGAGACCGGAAGTTACCGAAAGAGCAGAATTATAACTGAAGCCTGAGCCGTCAAAAGTATAGTGCTTCACCTGAGTGCCGTCCACGACGGCAACGTTTCTACCGTCCGCCGCGGCCACGGCCTTCGGGGCGGTCAGGCCGGTAATCGCCAGGGCAGGATTTTCGGTCATGCTGCCACCCGTTGAATTAAAGTACCGCACCTGATTCGGCTCAAGAATAACCATGTCGTAGTTGTCGGGAAAGAGGGCGAAGTCTATGGGGTTATTCAAGCCGGATGTTACCGAGAGCGCCGGGATTTCGGCCATTTCCGTACCCGTCCAGCCGAAGTACCTGACCTGCCCCTGGGCCAGCGTGGCGACATCCACGTCGCGCGCCCCCACGCTCACAACCCCGGTCAGCCCGGAAACGGACAAAGCGGGGTTGGAGAACATTCCGGTGCCGTCGAAGGAGTAGTGCGTCACCTGGGTTGAGGTCGCCACGATAACGTCGGGATACGGCGATGAGGTGAAGGCGGCCAGGGGATTGGAGAGCCCGGAGACGTTCAAAATTGCATTTTCAACCATTTGGGAACCATCGAAAGAATAATGGATGAGCTTCGTCGGAGTGAGGACCACGTAGTCCAGGTATTCGTCGTTCCAGAATGCGGCAATTTTTGGAGCATACTTCGGGAGCCGGATCTCGTTTAAGGTGGTGTCGACAACTGCGGATGTTTTCGTGAAGTCGATTGTGGAGGGGGTATCGGAGACGGTAATTTTGTAGCCCCAGGAAGCCGCAAGCACATACCCGGCTGCAAGAAACACCCCTAGAAGCGCCAGAAATGCCCCTAGAATCAGAGAAAATTTTGGGAGGTATACCAACCTATCCCTCGGCTTCTTTCGCCCCTTTTTAAAGCAATTTTTTTGCACAGTTCAGCCCCCTGTTCTCGTGGCTGCCGGTGCCATTTTTCTGGACGGTTTGCAAAGTATTTATCAGATCTGCCAAGCACATGGAATGCCCTCCTTAGAACTGAGAGAAATTATAAGTTACAAGACCACCGTGGGAAGGCCCTACCCCTAAAGGGGTGGGGAGGAAGTTACAACTCCTCTACGATCGCCTCTAATACATCCCAGTCATCGAAGTTTCCATCGCCATCCAGGTCTTCATCGCCCGATAACTTTAAGGTGGTGTCGACAACTGCGGATGTTTTCGTGAAGTCGATTGTGGAGGGGGTATCGGAGACGGTAATTTTGTAGCCCCAGGAAGCCGCAAGCACATACCCGGCTGCAAGAAACACCCCTAGAAGCGCCAGAAATGCCCCTAGAATCAGAGAAAATTTTGGGAGGTATACCAACCTATCCCTCGGCTTCTTTCGCCCCTTTTTAAAGCAATTTTTTTGCACAGTTCAGCCCCCTGTTCTCGTGGCTGCCGGTTTTTATCGGTTGCTTCTTTATGAACAGCAGGCAATCTTCTCCTTCTATATGCTCTTGCGAAAAACCTAATTTGGCAACAGTTTCGAGGAATTGCGGAAGCAAATCGATTGTTTCGCTGTCAAGCAAGAAAATTTCCCCCTCTTTCCTGAAAATGTTCAGTCCTGTGAAACCTGTGAAACACCAAGTATATGCCAGCCATCTTGCAATTTTAAAAACCTTACCAGCACGCTTACCTGCCTGCCGTCGATTTTGTACTCCGCCCGGCAGGCCATCATGTTTCCTTTGCGCCAGACCGGGGCGACGTTGACGCTCTCGACATGCCTGAACAACGAAGCTTTTTCGAGTACGCCTGCGCCCCTCTCGTGCGCCCGCCGAGCAGGCCCGCACAGATATTTCCCGGCCTCCTGGAAGCGGTTTTCTGCCAGGTTCCTCAGATACGAAGCAAGCGTTTCTTTCGTTTCTTGCGCATCCCTTTTTCCAGCGAAGCCCCACAAGCCAGACGGCCAAGGGGTTACTTCTGACGCCGACGCAACTTTCCAGCCGTTGTTTTTGCGTATCAGTTCGAGCCTGTACCACCCGGCGTCGCGAGATCCGTCCTGTAAGACAAGCTCGACGAACGCCTGGGCCTCGGCCCAACCGTTTCCTACGTTCGGAACGGAAATCCGGATATCAGCAGCTTCGGCGGTGACGAACTGCTCGGCGTTCTTCACGCGCCAGGCGACGGAGCCGGTGGAGAGCCTGCCCACCCGCTCCGCGTCCCCCGAGATAACAGCGCCCAAAAGGTCTCCGGCTGCCCGGGCGATAGGCACGCGCTTGTTCACTTGCCATGCAACAATAGTGCTAAGGAATAAAATAACTACGATGCAAAGGATTACAAGAAGTCTTTTCTGCAGAAGACATCACCTCAAAAAAAAGCCCCGGCTGTACAGCCGGGGCTTTCGTTAACCTTAACCTTGCGCTTCTTCCTTGATTTTATCCAACAGCACTTCAATTTCTCGGAACTTTTCAGATAGACAATTCTCAGCTTCTTTAATCAGTTCCTTTAGCTTTGCGCTGTTCTCTGCTACTGCCTCCATTTTTCTGTCTGCTTGCTTTACAGCTTCGACCAGATTCATTAACTCTTCGAGAAAAGACTGTGCTCTCGCGCCGGCAGATTTCAGTTCGATTTTTTCCGGCTCTGCTGCCTGTATCTCTCCAACAGGCACGAACGCTTCATGTGATTCTTTCAGTCCTACACAAACTCCATAATCTGTTTGATGCAAGTTATCTTCCTCCTCGTTTTCCAGTTTTTCGTTGAGATTTTCCCCGCCAGCTTTTTCTGGCTCTTGACTTAACTCATCAAACGGCATTTCCGTTGGCTCCAGAACATCCGGCCCTCCAACCGGCTCTCCATAAGGGCTCCGGTGATCGGTGTACTCCGTCTCAACGGGATTAAAGACATCAGCGCCTTCTTCGGATTTCTTTTGGCCAACAGATTTTTCGAGCAAGTTACTTTCTGGGCTAGGGCCGGATACAAACACCTCCCCTGCCGTTGCCACTGTTTCACCTTCAGCGGCATCTTCGACGACATCGGATTTTTCGGCTGCGCTGACAAACCCGCTTACGCCCAGCAGTGTTGCTGCTTCAGCTTCCGGCTTCCGCAGAATCATGGCGACAGGCTCAGGCTCTTCCAGCGCCCCCGGCTCTTCTTTTTTGCCGAGATTGTCCTTTGACCCAAGGGTTCCCCTCAGCAGAAATCCGATGGCCGTAGCGAAGAGCGCCCCAGAACCTGCGGCGCAGCCCTGAACGGCCATCAGGTCAAGCTGCTGCGGGTAACCAAAGGTTAGTGCGTAGAACACACCCGCCGAGACCGCTCCGCCCAGGAGGGGGAGCAGGGCGGGCCAGACTGGTTTTTTAATCACAATCGCCTCCTTCTGTCTTTTTAAGCTCCCAAATTTCTACTTTTAATTCGCCCTCGGTCCAGTTCATTACGACCTCCACGGGCCTTTCCCGATTGTTCCTAAACCTGTAATCCCAACCCGAGCTCCGCGCCACCGCCACGTCTTCCCCTGGGGCCGCGTAGGTCACGGGCTCCGTATGTGAGTGCTTTTCTACCCCTCCAGTCCCGCTTTTTCGACCGCGAATTGCAGGACGGTCGCCGTCCGGCAGATTCCGCCCCCGATGTCCTCGATCCACTCTGGGCCCTCGGAAGTTTCAATTAGGCTACGCGCCGGAAGGTAGCCCCGGCCAGCAGAGGGGATCCCCACGTGTTCGTAGAAAGAGAACACTTCCCCCGGCCCCACAACTGCGCCATCGATGGACTCTGCCGCCCTGATAGCGTTGTTTCCACCCGGGCCCGGGGGATTCGGGATTTCGGCCGCGGCGAGGAGCAGGGGGTACTTCATCTCCCGGATTTCCTCTAAAGCAACGGAACAGGTATAGCAGACAACCCGCCCGTCCTTCGCCCAGACCAGGGACGGAACGGTGTCGGTCGGGGAAGCGCCCGAACAGGTGCAGTAATTTTCTCTCAGGCCCGCTCGCCGGAGCAGGGAGTCGATTTCTCGCTTCGTTCCGCTCAGCGCCACGAGGTGCGGCCTTTTCTCCGGAGGAAGTAGGGCGATTTCTTCGAAGAATTCGAGGGGAACGTGGGGCCCGAAGAAAAAAGCAGGTTTTCGTTTCAGGTCGAGGGCGCCCCGGTTGGTTTTGAGAAAGCGCCCGGCCAGGGCGGGCGCATCCCGCGCTTGAGCAGGGGCGGGGGCCGGGCGCAGGTGGAAGCCCAGCACCAGGAGACCGAGGGCAGCGCAGAGTAACAGGGCGGGAAGCAGAACACCCTTGAGCCAGCGCACCTCTACCTCGACCTCTACCCCGCCTTCTTTAAGAGTGCCCCTGATCTCAGGTGGTGGATCCCCACGCAGAACTTATACCCGCTCGGGCTCCTGATGGTTACGAACTTTTCGGTTATCTGGACAACGACCCCTTCCCGCCCGTAGTTGTAGAACTGCGATTCCTTCCCTTCTTTTTTGTTCCAGCGGACGGTTACAGAATCTCCGACACGAAGGTTTCCAAAGTCTGTACTTGATCCGGGAATATTCTCCGGCAGCGGTTGGATAATGACCACTCCTTTCGGTTTTTTAAAAAAAGAAGCCCCGGTTCTTGTAAAAAACCGGGGTTTTCGAATTAGTTACGACTTACGCAACTTTGAACATCGTCAGGCTCTTTTGTGCGGCGTTTCCTGCCGCATCCTTTACCTCGACCGTAATCCGGTTCGCTCCAGACGCCAGGCCGGAAACGGAGATGGTGCTTCCGGTCAGGTTGGCCCAGGAAGACCAGGTTCCGCCGTTCACCTGGTATCTATACTGCAAGGTGCCGGGCAGGTTGTCGGAAGCAGTGATTTCCAGCATGGCCGAGGATGTTCTGGTTGCCGTGGCCCCGTTCAGGCCGCGCAGACTGGAGATCGTCGGCGGCGCCGGGTCGACCACGACGATGAACTCCTGCGGAGCAGACACAACACCGTAGGCGTCCTTAACCTGCACGCGCAGGCGGCAGGCGCCCTGACTCTTCACCAGGTAGACAGTCTTCTGGCTGGCGTAGCTCTCCCAGTCGCCCCAGACGCCCGTGCCGGGGTCGAACCGCACCTGAGACGCGCCCGAGTAGCTCAGGCTCAATGTAGGACTGTCCGAGTTCGTAAACAGCGCGGGCTGACCGTTCCAGGTGCCAGAGGAACCGCCGACAATGCTTACGCTCCCGGTCGGGGGCGCCGGGTTGTAGCCGATCTCGGCCACGGCCAGGGCGACATTCTGGGCCTGGTCGCATACCTGTACGTAGACTCTCTTTATGCCCGCGGAGGAGGTGCCGCCGTAGGTCGGGTTCGTGATGTCCCAGGATTTCGTCTGCTGGAACGGCTCCCACGCCGACCAGAGGTTGCCGTCGTTGCTGAATCTCATCTGCATCTGGGACGTGGTGGAGGCGTTTGAAAGCCGCGCGATATACCAAATGTTACCTAAGCCAGAGCTGGACGAAAAATCCAGGGCATCGGCCTTCGAAACGGGCAGAAGCACGACAACAAAACAAACTAATACCACAAGCAATAAATTAGAGTATGTCGCCCCCCCCCGCTCCAGTTTTTGCCATTTTCCTAGTAACCATCTCAAATGTCCGCATACTTTCTTCCTCCTCTTTTAGATTTTAAAAACAGTCATCTGACCCGTGGCCATCGCACCTGCCGCGTTGCGGGCTTCGACGTAGACGGTATGCGCACCGGAACCGATGATGCCCGTGGCGGTCGCTACCGACCCCACCGGCACCCACTCGCTCCAGGAGCCGGTGTCGGCCTTCACGCGGAATTCGGTTGCGCCGGAAGCCTGGATCACCACGTCAAAAGAGGTGGCCCTGGTGCAGGTGGCGTTGTTGCGGCCGGAGACCTTGAGGATCAGGGGACCGATAGAGACCTTGACATTGAGAATCTCGGTCAGCGCCTGGTTGGCCTTGTCACGGGCCTCCTTCGCGAGGGTGGCGGCAGACTTGCTCTCCACGGAGTCCCAGACCCGGGCGGCCGCGGTATCAGCGCTTGTCTTCGCGGCATCGGCGGAAGCCTTGGCGTTAGCCGCGATGGTGGCTGCGGTGTCGGCGGCGTTCTTGGCGTTAATCGCCTCGGTTTTTGCTGCATCAGCACTGGCCTTTGCAGCTTCAGCAGTTGCCTGATCAGCCGCATAGCTTATGTTAGATAGCGTCCCGCTGTTGATTCCAAGCGCGCCATACCAGGTATACTGATGTGCGTAACGACCAATGATAACGCTTGACCATGCTTCTCCTATCCACGTCACAGTTATAGTTTTGGAAGGGCGGACCAAGCCGTTTCTAACAACTACTCCATCAACGACAATTTTATATCCACAAAAATAGTAATAATCTGGATTATATAACTGAACGGAAATAGCTATGACCTTGTGACCACTGGGAACATTAAACTGCCACATTACTTCTAACTGGCCATTCCTGGGAGGATAATAAGGCTCTGCATAAGGAATATTAACCGTGTAGTTTGTCGGTGCACCGGCAGCAAATGCCTCCAGACCACCCATCAAAACACACAACTGAATAGCAAGTACAGTAACAAGTAATCGTCTTCTCATCGCAGCTTCCCTCCTTCAAAAAATCTGTGCTGTTCCTCCTTTTGTCGGACAATAAAGGCAAGAAACCACGTCACGCCCGCTCCACCCCCGGCACAAACACCGACAACGCCCCGTACTCCCGCCGGAGCAGCCAAAGCGCATCCAGCATCCGCGGCCCGTCCCGGAGGAGCCTCACCTTCGACCCCGGCCTCTCACGCCAGGCGACGGGCACCTCTACCACGTGCAGTCCAGAAAGTCGCGCCCACAGCAAGACCTCCACGTCAAAAGCGTACCGCCCGCAGAGCAAGGGCTCCGATCAAGCCCCAGTAGCACAACGCTAACTACCCAATGCCGAAGACTAGGTAAGATCCCACCACCGCACCAATACCCGCCCCTGCCACCTCCGCCAGCCAGTACCTGAGCGGAATCCGGCTCCCACATGCCCGGCATCTGCCCCGCAGGAGAAGATAGTTAAGCACTGGCAGGTAGACCCAGAACCCCACCGGAGTCCCACAGGCGTCGCACCGGGAGTACCCACCGAGGGGGATCCTCCGTGGTAGCCTGTAGGCGGCACAGGCCAGGAAGCTGCCAACAAAAGCCCCAAAATAAGCACCGTAAATTACCCAGAACATTTTTACCT
>JABLXW010000054.1 GCA_013177945.1 Bacillota bacterium | reverse complement strand
AACGAGTCGTATTTCTCCGAGAGACAGAACCGGGCAAAGGGGATGAGGCGCGAGCAGTCGTCGATAAAGGCAAAGAGGAAGGCCTGCACCTTCCTGCCGTTAAGCTTGAGGTAGGGGCCGTAGGACACGTCCCCCTGCCAGAGCATATTCACGGTGTCGTAGGCGAACCTCTTGCGCTCCGGTTCCCTGCGGATTTCCCCCCTCACCAGGTCCTGCCTTTTCAAAAACCGGTAGACTGAGGAGTAAGAGAAGTCGCAGGGCAGAATGACCCCTTTGGCGATCAGCTGATCGTAAAAGACCGAGACCGGGATACCGGGTTGCTCCTTCCTCAGAGAAAGCAGCCTCTCCTGCAGCTCCGGGGAGATCTTCCTGCTCTGCCCCCTGTCGGAACGGGCTTTCGGCTTGAGCCCTTCAAACCCCTCCCTCCGGTGATCCCTCACCCAGCACTCGATGGTCTTGGGAGCGTACTCCTTCAGGCCATAGTGGGGGACCTGGTGCACCCTGTCGGCTACTTCGGCCAGATACTCCCGGATGTTGGTCACCTGCCCCTGCAGGATAGGGGCAATCAGGCCAAAGCGAAACAGCGCTACCTTCTCTCTTTCCTTTTCGTCCATGGAATCTTCCTCCTGAAACATTGGTTTTGGTGCCGTTCGGCCACACGTAACAGTCTAAAATCAAGTGGAGAAAGGTTCCATGCAAAAGCTCTGTGTTTAAAAAGTTCTTTCCTTTAGGCCCGGAGGAATAGTAAAATTAAAGTGCCATAAAACTGTGACGAAAATGACTGAAGAACCTTTGGGAGAAGGCCGAGGCGCAAGCCCTGATCATTTTCAGCAGCTTTATGGCCTTTTCTTGATGGGGTTCCGGGATCTGATCTTTCATGCCCTGGTCCCTGAAAAACATCTCCACTGCCCTCAGGTTCTTGAGAAACCGCCTCCTGTAGAACTGGACCTTCTAGTAGTACGCCTTGAGCTTTCTCAAGATAAAATGGCCTCTCAAGCATCCCAGAATGAAACCAACAGTGTGTTGATAGTGAGGGAGGAGGAAAGAGGGCAGGACCGACAGCGTCTTCTTGCAGCAGGAGCACTTGAATCTCCTGATAACAATCCGCGGCTCCCTCTTAAAGGACAGAGTGTACCTTGAGTAAAAACCATGCTTTTTCAGGGTGCCTTTGGCGTGACAGATGGGACAGGAATCGATGACGGGAAAGTCGTTATTTTCTCCCCTCTTGCTGTACTCTTCAGGTGTTACTCCAAAGTCATGGATGATCTGCAAAGCAAGTTGCCTCCCTGGAAGTGATAAAAAAATGTGCCATAATTTTAGCACAATAAAGAGGCAACTTCTCTCTCAAAAAGAAATTTATTTTGACAAGATCCTCCCTGGTTCTGGAGGGTTTACTGGAGAAATTCACAAAAAAAAGAGAGAACGGTGATTTTTCTCATTGCGTAAACTCCCCAAGATTATTCATAGGCAACTTTTCAGGAGGCAATCCGGTAAAAATCGCCGTAAATCCTTCCTCGATAGACAAAATACTGACGTACGGTGGTACGGGTATTAACGTCGACCCAGTAAATCATTTTGCCCCCGGGCAAGCTATCGGGAGCAGTGACAACCACCTTGAAACATTGATAGTTCCCAAGCTTCCCGATTCCTGTAACCTCCGCGTTTAACAAATAGCTATCTCGGCGGAATTTGCTGCGGAAATCTTTCCTTAAATCGAGGTACCAGGGAGCAAAAAGGCTCGGATTCGAAATGCTGAAGCGAACACATTCTTTTCCCCAAAGATGGGCTTCAAGGTCCTCCATTTGTTGGAATTCAATTTTCCCCTTGATAGCGTGGATGTAAAAAAGAATTTTACTTCTGAACTCCTCAGGTGAAGCTGAAAGAAGCCTACTTTTCTGGAAACCTTCGATCAGGAAGTAAGGTTCTTGGTTGAAATATACGACATCGGCCACTTTATAAATGATTTCTTCTTCTGCTGTAACCCTGCCGTGTACAGGAGCTCCTGTTATTTTATAGATAGGCCAGAAAGACACCTTGATCGCCCGCTTTAATAAGCTAGGTTCGAGTTCGTAGGATACTAACTCATATTTGTAAATTTGTCCCACCTGCAGACCTACCGTACCCCGAGGAAGATTTTCTGGAACCGGTTCAAT
>JABLXW010000053.1 GCA_013177945.1 Bacillota bacterium | reverse complement strand
CCTGCTCCCACATGCCGACCGCGGCCTCAGTAACATTCAAGCGCCGACCTAGTTCTTTTTGGGTAAGCCCTTTTGATTTACGTAGTTCTCGCAGTCTCTTTGCAAAAAGCTGTCTCTTATCCATAATATCACCACTTTCATTATACCACACGGTGTTGGGTTATAAAATTTACCCAACAAAAAGTTGGCTAACCTATTGACAACCCAACCTTACGTTGGGTATAATGGAGCCAGAAACCCAACAGAGCGTTTGGTAAGGAGGTGGACAAAACATGAGACGGTATCGCTTAATTGAAGCCAGGAAAGAGCACGGTTGGACACAGGCCCAGGTTGCCGAGAGACTGGGCGTTACGCCAAGTTTCTACGGCATGATTGAGCAAGGGAGCAGAAATCCCAGGTTGCCATTGGCATTAGCCATGGAAAACCTGTTCGGCATCCCCGCATCGGAACTTTTCCCCGACTTATTTTATGCCAACAAACCAAACGTACTGTTGGGTAACGAAGAAACCACGACCGCCGAGGCGGTCAACCAGTAAGGGAGGGGGGTGATCTCATTGAAACTGAGAGTTCCAATTGAGGAGGCCCGCGAAGGCGACCGCATCAACGGCAAAAAGGTCGTTGAAGTGTTGCACAGGCTCCACGCCCGATACGTCCGGCTGATCCTGGAGGGCGGGCGGGACATCGTAGACGGCTACATGGGCCGGGACACGGTCGAAATCGAAAGGCCTTAAATTTAAGAAACCGAGGAGGTGAAACCCATGATCGCCCAAGACGCCAGAGCAACAGCCCGGGCCGCGGCCCTGGAGCATATCCGCCGGGCCAACCTGCGGGAACCGGTAGCCACCATTACAGCCGGCAAGGGTAGAAGCGCCTGGCCGGTCCGGATCGCCCGCAGGGCCGGAGAGTGTTTCGAGGTATGCGGACGGGGTACCCGCCTGGACGTTTACCTGGCCAAAACGAACGACGGCTACCTGATTTCGGTCCCCAATTTTCACCGGTGCGGGTTGGTGCCCGCCGACTGCAACGCCTACGACATCATGGAGTACGTCCAGATCGAAAATGAGGTCGACGCCACCACCCTGGCCGCCGCGGTCAGGTACTTGATCGGGGGCGGGAACGATGTTCAATAAGCGCAACCCATCGAAAGAGGAACTTGCGGCACAGCAGACCATTTTGCTCGAACACCTCGCGGCTATGGGTTTAAAACCGGAGGATGTGCCCCAGGCCATGCAAGAGCTACACCGCCTTATACTGGCTGACCTTAAGAGGATACACGGCCACTATAAAAACCTGATCCCGGCTGCGTCTTAAGAGTAACTCGGCCAGGGGCGGATGACCAGGAATTAATTTACGGGAGGGAGGGATAACCGGTGTACCGTGATGCTCGGAAGAAGGCGGGATTAAGCATCGAGGAGGCGTCTTTTCAGTTGCACATTTCTACCAGAACCCTGCTCAATTATGAACATGGGATCAGCACGCCTCCACCCGAGACGGTTCTGGCGATGAGCCGGCTCTACCGCGAGCCCTGGATGACCCAGCTATATTGCCGGCGCGACTGCGCCATCGGGCAGGCCTATTCTTACGAGGTCCTGGACCGGGTTAACCTGGACCCGGCAAGCATCCTGCTCAAGCTGGTAGGAGAGCTGAAAGAGGCGGAAGCCGTGCTCGGAAGGCTCCTGGAGTTGGCGGTAAATAAAAATTCCCGGGAGGATTTCACCCGGGAAGAATGGGCGGAGTTTGTAACAAACCTCCAGGAGTTCCTGGACGTGGAGCACAACATCGAGGTTCTGAAGATCTCGCTGGGGAGGTGGTGTGACGTATCGGAGTTAATTGCCGCCCACAACAGGAAATGCTGCGAGAGAGGCTATGCCTCAAAAGAAAAAGCGGCTCTCATAGAAGCCGCCAACTAAACTACCCAACCCCATTCTATCACAGGAGAATGGGACAGTCAATGGAGGGAGTAACATGGTCAACGAAATCAAGGAAACCGATCAAGGCGTAGGGACCTGCGCCAGGTGCAAGAGAAAGCTGACCAACCCGCATTCGGTTGCTAGGAGCCTGGGGCCAGTGTGCTACGGTAAGTCAGGCGGCGGCATCTTTGATGCCGACCTCCAGGCGGACGAAAAAGAGTGGGCCCGGCGAGAGGAACTACTAAAGGCCGGCGG
>JABLXW010000052.1 GCA_013177945.1 Bacillota bacterium | reverse complement strand
TGGGCGAAAATGATCTTGTTTTCCGGGTTGTTGACGGCAAAGTGGTAGGCGTGTTCGGGCCCCATTTTTCCTTTGCCCGGGTAGTAGTGGCCTACCAGTTCGTTTGCGTGCATCAGGATGGGAAAGTTGAGCTCCCGGCAAACCCCGGCGAAGCGCCCCACCTGCTTCTGGTCGGAAATGTCAACGTGGACGGCGGCAGGGATGATCTCTCCTGCCCCTTTCAGCCCGGCTTCCCGGCAGCGGATCAGCTCCTGCTCCATCCCCGGCTCCTGGGGTGGAGCGACCGCAAAGCCGATGAACCGGTCGGGGTAGCGCCTCACCGTTTCAATGATGTAGTCGTTCCCCTCCCGGCACATCCCCAGGTCGCGGTAGGGGAAGGAAAACACTACTGACCTGTCGATCCCCGTTTTCTCCATATTGGCCAGGACATCCTCGGCTGTTGCAAATTTGGCTTTCGGACCCTCGTGAAGCAGCTTGAAGTGGGCGTCCCGTTCCAGGTTCCTCTGGATGTCCCGGATGAAATCCGGAGACAGGATATGCACGTGGACGTCGATTCTCATGGCTCTCCCCCCTAAGTGTGCCGGATTACTCTTCCGAATAACCCCTTTGCTTGAATTTATTCTGCCCACCTTAAAAAAACCCTTTTCCTTGTTACAAACTGTTTACATTTTGTTTAAACTCTTGTTACTAGTTCTGGTATATTTCTACAAGATTTGCCGCGGCCGACTTTGGCACAGGGAAGGAGAAACCTAAGAATTTCCTCCTCCATGGTCTGTCGACTGCGCTCTTCTCCAAATTGACTTTGAGTTTTAGCCGCCCCTCTCCAAACCTTTTAACACTTTCCATTACGCGATGCCCTGCCCTCTGGCTCTTTATATATTCGTTGCGCTCCCCGCAGAAAAATCTTCAACAACCCTGCCAGTGGCGTCAACCTCTACCAACCGTCAAACGCGCTAATTGGCCTGCAACTGAGTACTGACTTGAGGAGGGCAGCTACATAACGGCTTGGACGGATATAGAGGTTGGCGGGGAGAAGCAAAAAACTGGTCAGGCTTTTTTGTTAGTCTTGCCGTTTCTCTTTACACAACAGGATGAATATGGAGTAAATGGACATCACTGCAAGAAGAATATGGGGGTACACTGGTTAAGCAGTCTTTCATCTTTCGTTACCTCCTTGGTATTACGGTGGCCCTCAACGCATCCCACATCTCACCGGTTACCAGACCCAGCCGCCAGATGGCGATACCATCAAGGCCGTACCGTTTGGCGATACTTACCTTGGTCAGTATGCTTTCCGGTGTCTCGGTGGGAGCAGAAATACCCAGTACCAGCTTTTCCGGCGGAACATTAGCCTTAGCCGTCTCCACAGCTTGCCTGACAAGGCTTACCGGTTCCGGCTTAGAACCGTAGTCGTAGGCCCAATCTGGAGCCGGATAGAGGTTTTCCCGTCCGTAGCACTAATCGTTTGAGTAGTGCCGTTCCAGTTAACCTTCACGTTCAACGCTTCCGCTATGGCCCGGAAGGGAACCAGGGTGCGCCCGTTCTGGATGACCGGCTGCACGTCAAAGGCAACCGGCAACCCGTCAATCAGAACAGGAATTTCTCTCTGTTCTTGAGCAAAGGCCGGCAGCGCGAAACCGCCGGCCAGCATAACCACAGAAACGAAAATGATAAAGAGTAGCCGTTTCATTTTCGACCTCCTGCAAGGGTAATATCGAATGTCATCGCATCACCAGGGAACATGTAACTTTTTCGCCGTCAAGCTGGCAATTCCTCCCTCTCTTTCCTCCTTCTCTTAAAGAATTTCATCGTCCAGGTCTTGAACCTCTTAGGACGACAAACTCCGGGGATTCGCTCTTGGCGCCGATGATTCAGTGTGCCGTTCTGGCTGCTCATCTCCCTCACAGGCAGCCGGTTGCCTGGTGTCCCCGGTGGAAGGAATAAAAAGGGGGCAGGGCCGCTGCCTTAAACTTTTTAAAAAGCTTTCGGCCCGGGTGTTTTTACCAGGAAACCCAGCAAGCGGTGATGGCATTAAGCGCACCGCCGGGCGAATAGCCCAGACCGTAATTGCTGCTGGATAAAATTTGACAGAATATTGTCGAGACGGGAAATTTCTGATAGGATCTTGATTCGGTGGCAGGGATTTTTCGCGCTGAAAGGGGCCGGGAGAAATGGCGGGAGAATGGCCGGTTGTTTTGGCAGCAG
>JABLXW010000051.1 GCA_013177945.1 Bacillota bacterium | reverse complement strand
GGCACTCGGCCCAGGTGGTGGTAGCTCGCCTTTCTCGGGCTCCCATCCTGCTCTGACGGGGCCTGACATTGATGACGATATGCCTTATGCGGTTGAGGATGCGGCCTTCGCTGAAGATGAAGCAGAAAAGGAGCAGCCGAGCGCTCAGGAACAGCCGCAACAGGAGGAACAAACTGCCCAGGGACAGATGGGATTATTCCCGGAAGCTCCTGCTCCCACATGCCGACCGCGGCCTCAGTAACATTCAAGCGCCGACCTAGTTCTTTTTGGGTAAGCCCTTTTGATTTACGTAGTTCTCGCAGTCTCTTTGCAAAAAGCTGTCTCTTATCCATAATATCACCACTTTCATTATACCACACGGTGTTGGGTTATAAAATTTACCCAACAAAAAGTTGGCTAACCTATTGACAACCCAACCTTACGTTGGGTATAATGGAGCCAGAAACCCAACAGAGCGTTTGGTAAGGAGGTGGACAAAACATGAGACGGTATCGCTTAATTGAAGCCAGGAAAGAGCACGGTTGGACACAGGCCCAGGTTGCCGAGAGACTGGGCGTTACGCCAAGTTTCTACGGCATGATTGAGCAAGGGAGCAGAAATCCCAGGTTGCCATTGGCATTAGCCATGGAAAACCTGTTCGGCATCCCCGCATCGGAACTTTTCCCCGACTTATTTTATGCCAACAAACCAAACGTACTGTTGGGTAACGAAGAAACCACGACCGCCGAGGCGGTCAACCAGTAAGGGAGGGGGGTGATCTCATTGAAACTGAGAGTTCCAATTGAGGAGGCCCGCGAAGGCGACCGCATCAACGGCAAAAAGGTCGTTGAAGTGTTGCACAGGCTCCACGCCCGATACGTCCGGCTGATCCTGGAGGGCGGGCGGGACATCGTAGACGGCTACATGGGCCGGGACACGGTCGAAATCGAAAGGCCTTAAATTTAAGAAACCGAGGAGGTGAAACCCATGATCGCCCAAGACGCCAGAGCAACAGCCCGGGCCGCGGCCCTGGAGCATATCCGCCGGGCCAACCTGCGGGAACCGGTAGCCACCATTACAGCCGGCAAGGGTAGAAGCGCCTGGCCGGTCCGGATCGCCCGCAGGGCCGGAGAGTGTTTCGAGGTATGCGGACGGGGTACCCGCCTGGACGTTTACCTGGCCAAAACGAACGACGGCTACCTGATTTCGGTCCCCAATTTTCACCGGTGCGGGTTGGTGCCCGCCGACTGCAACGCCTACGACATCATGGAGTACGTCCAGATCGAAAATGAGGTCGACGCCACCACCCTGGCCGCCGCGGTCAGGTACTTGATCGGGGGCGGGAACGATGTTCAATAAGCGCAACCCATCGAAAGAGGAACTTGCGGCACAGCAGACCATTTTGCTCGAACACCTCGCGGCTATGGGTTTAAAACCGGAGGATGTGCCCCAGGCCATGCAAGAGCTACACCGCCTTATACTGGCTGACCTTAAGAGGATACACGGCCACTATAAAAACCTGATCCCGGCTGCGTCTTAAGAGTAACTCGGCCAGGGGCGGATGACCAGGAATTAATTTACGGGAGGGAGGGATAACCGGTGTACCGTGATGCTCGGAAGAAGGCGGGATTAAGCATCGAGGAGGCGTCTTTTCAGTTGCACATTTCTACCAGAACCCTGCTCAATTATGAACATGGGATCAGCACGCCTCCACCCGAGACGGTTCTGGCGATGAGCCGGCTCTACCGCGAGCCCTGGATGACCCAGCTATATTGCCGGCGCGACTGCGCCATCGGGCAGGCCTATTCTTACGAGGTCCTGGACCGGGTTAACCTGGACCCGGCAAGCATCCTGCTCAAGCTGGTAGGAGAGCTGAAAGAGGCGGAAGCCGTGCTCGGAAGGCTCCTGGAGTTGGCGGTAAATAAAAATTCCCGGGAGGATTTCACCCGGGAAGAATGGGCGGAGTTTGTAACAAACCTCCAGGAGTTCCTGGACGTGGAGCACAACATCGAGGTTCTGAAGATCTCGCTGGGGAGGTGGTGTGACGTATCGGAGTTAATTGCCGCCCACAACAGGAAATGCTGCGAGAGAGGCTATGCCTCAAAAGAAAAAGCGGCTCTCATAGAAGCCGCCAACTAAACTACCCAACCCCATTCTATCACAGGAGAATGGGACAGTCAATGGAGGGAGTAACATGGTCAACGAAATCAAGGAAACCGATCAAGGCGTAGGGACCTGCGCCAGGTGCAAGAGAAAGCTGACCAACCCGCATTCGGTTGCTAGGAGCCTGGGGCCAGTGTGCTACGGTAAGTCAGGCGGCGGCATCTTTGATGCCGACCTCCAGGCGGACGAAAAAGAGTGGGCCCGGCGAGAGGAACTACTAAAGGCCGGCGGAGAGATTGACCTGGGGGTGAACTGGGATTACCCGGACCCTGGAAACATGATCAGGAGCTACCACATGCGCGTCAGCGTGAGATATAAGGACGGGGCCTTTGAGGCCTACGGAT
>JABLXW010000050.1 GCA_013177945.1 Bacillota bacterium | reverse complement strand
AGGATGCGAATGATTCGCGAGTTCACTGTTCTGCACCTTTTTTCCGGCATAGGCGGAGCCGCCCTTGGGTTCCAGCAGGCAACAGGAGAATACAAAGGGATGGTCGGCAAGTTTCGGACCCTGGCGGGCATAGACGTGGACCCGGAGGCCTGCGAGGATTTCCGAAACTTGACGGGAGCGCCGGCAGTACAAATGGACCTCTTCAGCCGCGAGGACTACCGCGCTTTCCACGAACAAGAGCCGCCGAACGATTGGCGAGAGGCAACGCCCGGTGACCTGCTGGGCGCAACGGGCGGAGAGCACCCGGACGTGGTGTTTCTGTCGCCTCCGTGCAAGGGTTTCAGTGGTCTGCTTCCGGCCAAAAAGGCAGCCAGCGAGAAGTATCAGGCATTGAACAGCCTGGTAGTGCGGGGTCTCAGGCTGGTGCTGTTGGCTTTTTGGGACGATTTGCCCGCGGTGATTCTGTTGGAGAACGTTCCCAGAATAACCACCCGCGGATCTCATCTGCTTCAAAAAATAAAGCTTATGCTGAGAAATTGCGGGTACCTCCTCCATGAAGGACACCACGACTGCGGAGAACTTGGTGGCCTGGGTCAGCGGAGGAGGCGTTACCTGCTGATTGCAAGGCTTCCGGAAAAGATGAGCGCGTTCATCTACCGGCCGCCGAAGCGGAGAGTGAAGTCCGTAGGTGAAGTGATCGGGCCGCTGCCATTTCCTGACGATCCCGCGGCCGGCCCGCTGCACCGCCTTCCCCGTCTGCAGTGGAAGACCTGGGTGCGGCTGGCTTTGATCCCCGCCGGCGGCGACTGGCGGGACCTGGAACGCCTTGCGGTGGGTGGTTACCATAACGCCTACCGCATAATTCCCTGGAATTGTCCAAGCGGAACGGTTACAAGCGGCAACTCTCTATCCTGTGGCGGAGTCAGTGTGGCGGACCTACGACTGGGGTACTGTCCGCGGAAAGGTGCTTTCCGAGTGGCGCGATGGAATGAACCGGCCACGACCGTGATAGGTTCGGCAAGTGTTCGGGGGTCGAACGGAGTGGCAGCCGTGGCAGATCCCCGGCTTTTGCTCAATCCGAATGCTCACCACAATATTCTACGCGTTGTTTCCTGGGACGATCCTGCCAGTACGGTTACAGGAGCAGCCAGACCGGCAGGGGGCGCCATTTCGGTTGCCGACCCACGACCCGTCGCCGACCCGCGTCTCGGCTGCCGGCCACGGAATGGCTCATACAAGGTAATGCGATGGGACGAGCCGGCTGTTACTGTCGTGGGCGCCTGCGACATACATGCGGGGGCCGCGGCAGTGGCGGATCCTCGCATTCCTGCGGACGACGAGCGCCCAGATCCGCCGCCGGTGATTATAGCCATGGACGGCACCTGGCACCGGCCTTTAACTACCCTGGAGCTCGCGGTCCTCCAGGGTTTCCCGGCGGTCTTACCCGACGGCCGGCCGCTGGTGTTGGCCGGCAACTCAGATGCCAGATGGCGAGAGAGGATTGGGAATGCCGTGCCGCCGCCCGCGGCAAAGGCGATGGCTGAGCAGATACTGAACGCGCTCCTGGTCAGCGAAAGAAAGGAGTGGACACTTGGTAATACGGGGTTGTGGGTGAGAAAACCGGCCACAGACGATTTTTTGAGTTTTCTTACAGGATACTGACTTGCTTTGAACTTTAAAGAACGGTTGGATTCGAGGAAGGGTGGCTTTTCAGAAGGGGGAGATTGATATGAGTTCATCTAAAAAAGGGAAGGACTGCCAGATCATCAGAACGAGGAAAAGAAAAAATCCTTATGCAGTTATCGATAAGGCATTTTTGAGCAACGTGAAGCTGAGCTGGAAAGCAAAGGGTTTATTGTCCTATCTCCTGAGCAAACCGGACAATTGGAAAATCTACGTTAAAGATCTTATCAACCAGTCAACAGACGGTCGTGATGCAGTTTACGCTGGGCTTAAGGAATTAGAAGTACAAGGCTACCTCGAACGTAAAAAGATTCGAGATGACAAGGGGAAAATTCTCGGGTATGAATATATAATTTATGAACGCCCGGCAAATACAGGCTACGAAAACCCATATCCGGAAAATCCGGATATGGGTCATCCGTATCCGGATTTTCCGTATCCGGAAAAACCGTATCCGGAAAAACCGTATCCGGAAAATCCGTATCCGGAAAATCCGACACTACTAAATAATGATCTAACTAATAATGAATTAACTAATAATGATTTAACTAATAATAAATATAATAAATATACATACATACATACATACATACAACAAGAAACTAAGACCGATCAAGGTACAGGTGATCCCCCCGGTCACGAACCCGAAAATTTAAATTTGTCTGTTGTCTGTAAGGATGAGGAAGTTGAACAGGTAATTAAACACGCTAAATCATATGGTTACGAGTTCCCCTTCTGGTTTGCGAAATTATTGCTCCTTGAGGGTGGCGGCGATCCCGTTAAAATAAATAAGGCGGTAACATCGGCGATCAAATACTTAAAGAAACCCGTAAAAGTTGATAGCCTGGAAGGCCTGTTTATTAATGCAGTACGAAAAAGTTTCGGTACAGGCGGGGTGAAACCCCTGAAGCATAAGGATCTGGAAGAAAAGTACGCCGA
>JABLXW010000049.1 GCA_013177945.1 Bacillota bacterium | reverse complement strand
CTCCGTCAGATCCCAAGAGCCTCACTGCAAGATGGCCATCGCTGTTGTAGCTTACTTGGGCCCGTTGACCTGCAAGCCGTTCCTTAACATGCTCGTGCCCATTGGGCCGCTTAATAATCTCGATCATGCTATTACCTCCCGCCATGTTTCACTCTAGAATGTTTGAAAGGTATCTTTACTGTTTGAACCATGTTGTGGAAATGCCCCATCCAGGTGTCAATCTGGCGATAGAGATCCTGGAGTTCCCCGTTATTGTCAATTTCTAGTACCGTCAAATGGTCGAGTTCAGTTTCAGAGATATGGTTAAGCCGCTCCAAATCCACCTTGCCGTCACGCTTTTTAAGCCTGGCCAATCTGGTCTCATAATTGCAGTTCAAGCGTACCGGCACAAAGCCCTGGCCGGCAAAAAACTCGAATTCGTTCCTATACCTGATGTCCTCAACCACAACATCGGGAAGAGCTTCGTTTTCAATCTTGCGGTGAAGGTATCTAATCCAGACTTCCGGATCTATCTCCCGCATTTTGGTCCCCAGGTCCTGATAAAGGGTCCTGTTTTTGCCATGATGGGGAAATAGTTCGCGGGCAATCTCTTTGAGCTTGTCAGACAGAGCATACCTCTCGAAACTATATTTCTTAACCAGATATTCCGCAGTGGTGCTTTTACCCGCCCCGGCCTTACCTAAAAGCATTATCCTCATTATCGGTCCCCCTCGATCCGTTCAAAGTGAATTCCTGCCTCGCTCAACAACCGCTGCGTCATATCGTCCGGGTACCCGTCGGCGAAGTAGATGGCCTTTATGCCGGCGTTTATCAGGGTCTTAGCGCACATGCTGCAGGGCTGATGGGTGACGTAGATCTCGGCACCCTGAGTACCAACACCGAACACGGCAGCCTGAATAATACAGTTCTCTTCGGCGTGTACGCCCCGGCATAATTCGTGCCTCTCGCCGGAATTGACCCCTAACTTATCCCGCAGGCAGCCGACCTCGCGGCAGTGAGGGAGGCCTTTGGGCGCGCCGTTGTATCCTGTAGCTATCAGTCTGTTATCTATCACCAGGACCGCTCCAACCTGGCGCCTGAGGCAGGTACTGCGTGCCGCCATAGTCCGGGCTACAGCCATGAAAGTCTCCCGCCACGAAGGCCTACCCTCATACCGTCCCATGATTAAGCTCCTTTGACACGACGATTGGAAATTGCCCTAACTTCTGTGATGGAGAAAACGTTATCCCCGTTGATCAGCATCTGTTCGCCACCAGCCATCTGTATGACCATCCACCCGCCAACGTTACCCAGTCTTTCCACATCAGAAACGGTCTCGGTGTCACCGTTACTGTACTTGATAACCAGGCAGGTCCGGCCGACGGTCTCTAGACGTTCTTCTTTAATCAGCATTTTCTTATAGCCTCCGTCCTCGGTAAGTTTATAGATGACAGTCTTGGTAAACTCAATACAACACTCCGGGCAAAAGTAGCGGTCCGGTTGGCGCTGCATTCCGTAGGTGAGCTTATTTGCTTCCTTCCCGCACTTGGGACACTTCATGCCATATCCTCCCCGGGAAGATTAAGCTCCTGGAGAAAAGACCGCACCGCCCGCACAAGATTATCTTCCGCCTCGCCCGAAGGGAAAAGAAATGGTTCTACTACCACCCCTACAACTCCCAAGGGTATGTCATAAGGATGGTCGTCAATGCAAACATGTGGCTCGTCGCCCTGTGTGATCCGGGCGCCCTTTTCGTAATAACCGTCAAGATATTTATCCAAACCGTGTAGACGGGCAAATCTTCTGGCGTGCTCTACCCCGGCGCCGGACCAGAGGAAAACCCGACGACCCTCAGCTTTTAACAGCCGGAACAGTTCCAGGCAACCAGGCCTCACAGAATGTGGCGGCCGTAGAGCCGCTATGGTGCCGTCTACATCAAAGAACACGTTCACCTGTTATCCCCTCCTTGCTGGAATTTTCTATTTCGGGCGAAATGGCCCGCCTCTCCAATTTGGCAGAGGTATAATTCATAAGCCCGTGGATAAATTCCCTTATTTTGCTTTCCTCCCAATGGTAGTGCTTCATCAGGTACTCCCCGGCCATCATCACGGCAGCTTGAAATCCTGCTTTAACCGCCTCTTGCTTCTCGTTGTCGCATTGCTGGCGCAGCGCCCGTAGGCGTGACTTAAATCGCTGCATATCACCTTTGCCCATTGCTTTCCCTCACCCCACCACGGGAAATTAGCCGAACCTCGACCTGCCGCCGACCCCAGGCCTTGGCTTTTTGCGGGTCATCAAAGTAAACGTCCAACCTGTTGCCTTTAATGGCCGAACCTGTGTCCAGCGCCACCGCGTAACCATATCCTTCTATCAATAGCACAGAATGGAGGGGAATGACATCGGGATCAACCGCCACAGCGCCCCGCATAGCCGGCAATCCGGAAAAGGTTATGCCATAGTCCGGATCTCCAGGTTTTTTCCCAGTGCTTTCATAGCCCGAAGTATAGGCCGTTGCCTCCATAATCAATGTTGTTCCTTCAGGTAACAGAAGGGCATGGATATTACGGTTAGATAAGGCGGCGGAGTGATCGTTTCCGCTGGCGAATGTCTCTAAAGATATAGTTTCCAAACTACTGCCGGGCGCTCCTGACTCCGAACCTCCTTCGCCGGTCTTCGCTGCCAAAAGCCACACTATAAGAGTTATCGCCACACCCAGTAGAAAATAACCGCGTGGTTTTACTTGCATTTTCCCGGTCATTTAGATCCCTCGCCTTATTGTTTGATTGCCCCTGGAATAGGTGACATTCCGGGCAGTCCTTTTGTACCTCCTTTAACAGCAATACCAATGCCTTTGCATCTTTGATTGTGTCCATGGCAACGCGCATTCCTTGAACTTCGCGGTAAAACTTGAGGTCGCTTTCGATGTTCTCGGCATACTCCAGGGCTTTAGCC
>JABLXW010000048.1 GCA_013177945.1 Bacillota bacterium | reverse complement strand
GGCCTGATAGGCGCTTTCAAATCCATCCGGGTCATCAACGATTAGTCGCCCATCGAGCAGTCGATGCTTCGTTAGAGGCAAGCCATCAAACAAGGCAACGATTGGCTCCCCCCTTGGAAGCACACTATCGACCAACTGACCAATGTGTTGCGTCTCACTCATATCCTCGGGTATGCGAATTGCACATTGACCCACTGGATGCACGTACATAATGTCTTCGCATTGGAAGAGCCGGAAATCTGCCAATGTGTCGACTTGCAAAAGAAATTGAGACACCTCCTTGATAGGGATTCTTCCCAATACACCATGGTATGCAATTTCAGGTATAACACACTGGCTGGTGATTTCGCCGCCAAGAGTTTGAACCACATTTTCGAGATAAGCATTCGCTTTCTGCCGCCGATTAGGATCATTTCGATACCACAGTTCGACTTCAAAAGGTACCGTTTCCTGACCGTGTTCAATTCTTTCCTTCCAGTCCTCCCAGAGACCTGTATCTCTTATGCGGTCCTGAGCATCCCATGGTCGAATGGTGCGAAGGTGATAGCGGAATAAGTCCTTCATCGGTGCAAGCCCCTTGGGAAATGGGGCTTCTGGATCCTCCCGCCACTTATTGAACAGACTTAGTAACTCATCGAGGGCACGCCGGTCTGTCATAATGAGAAACAATTGGCCCGTTAGTTTTTTGTCTGGATCCCTTTCGTCTTCGAAGCCGTCACCAGGATCTATATCAGTGAGTTCTAATTCACCCAGCCATTCTAAACCGGATATTTTTTTAACTGCATTTATAAAGCGCTCAACAGAGCCAACGGTCTCGAGTACTAATGTTTGTTCCGGTTGAATTCCAAGCGAAGTGCTTTGGAGGATGAGCCGTTGCTTTTCCATTGCCTCTTGGAGGCGCTTAAATTGGGGTGCTAGCCTTGAGGCTTGCTGCTGGGCATCAGGTAACTTGACTTTCCTGCCACCACTGCCAAGTCGTTTCAGTCGTTCTGAGCGTAATGGGGCCGGAAATATAAGGAGGGGATGTTCAGCCATAATCAGTCCCTCTCTCAGGTATTATCTGCTTTTACTGTGGCCCGTTTCATCCATTGACTTAGGACCTGCTGCGCAATCTTTTTGGTGTCTGCATCCGGTCCACTTAAAGTAATTCTTCTAACTATGTCAGTACCAAATTCCTCAATTTCAGCAAAGCTCAGGCCCATCAGTCTCTCTGCCAGATAACGAGGAGTTAAGCCAAGTTTGTGCCCTGTACGTTTTTCGAACCGCTTAAACCATTCCTCGATCTGTTGCTGTGTGGGCATTGGCAGTTCCAAGCGAATTTGGAAGCGCCGCCATACGGCTCGGTCTAGTAATTCTGGATGATTACTTGCCACCACAACAACCACATAGCTCGGCAAAGCGTCTATCTGTAACAGTAGTGAACTTACCACGCGCTTAATTTCTCCTGTTTCGTGAAGGTCACCGCGCTCTTTTCCTACTGCATCAAACTCATCAAAGAACAACACACAGTGTCGCGTGCGAGCGTATTCGAAAACCTGGCCGAGACGCTGTGATGTCTCTCCGAGGTAGCTACCGATGACCGCTTCGTAACGAACTACTAACAACGGAACGCCAAGGGCATCGGCGATTCCTTCTGCTAAAGATGTCTTGCCATTTCCAGGCGGTCCAATCAGCAATACGCGGTTGCGAGGCTCGAGATTATAGGACCGTAGTAGATCGGCTCGATGCTGCTCTTCGACCAGTTCGCGAACGGCTTGTTCAGCCTCGAGTGGTAAGATCAGATCTTCAATATGTCGTCGCGGGACAACCTCAACTATAAACGGGCCGGAGAGCATCCGTGTGGCTGGTGGAACAGTGCGAGAGAGCCCATTACCATCCACGTGGAGCTGTGCAAGGAGTTGATCAGCAAAAATAGTGTGATTCTTTGCCCGCTCGTCTGCTGCCAGCGCCTCAACGGTTTTCTTAAACTGTGCCAGATCGCCCCGTGCAGCAGCCTTTACGAGGTTCAAAATCAAATCAGCTCGTGCCATGTTTATTGTCCCTTCTCAAAGTTAATAATCTGCGCCAACAACCCTTCCGCCTCCTTCTCCACCGCCAGAAGGTCAGCGCGGATCTCCTCCAGTGTGCGCAGGGCCTTTGGCTTGTAGAAGTAGCGGTTGAAGCTAATCTCGTAGCCGATCTTGACGCTTGCCGGGTCGTACCAGGCGTCCGGCGCGTAGGGCAGCACCTCGCGCCGCAGGAAGGTCTCGATGGCCGTGCGCTGGTCGTCGGGGCTGGGCAGGTAGCCGGGCGCATGGCATGCCGGGCACTCGAGGAAGGGGATCTGCTCGCTCTCTCGAAGTTCCGTGTCCGGCTCGTATTCCACCACGCGCCGCTTGCCGTGAATGGTAACCTCGAACAGGCCGCGAAGCGGATCGGGCGCGGTGCCGGGTTTGTGAATTTTCTTGATGACCGGCGGTGCATCGTCGGCTCGTTCGACCGTTTCCCGAAGCGCTTTGATCTCCTTGGGGGTGTAGACGCGCTCGGGGTCGATGCCTTTCAGGCGCAGGGGGCGCTCCACCGTCACCTTCCAGTAGCCGAAGGCCGCGTTGGGGAAGATCTTGGACTGCTCGGTCTCCTCGAATTTGAGGAAGGTATCAACAATGCGACGGATGTCCTCTTCGGACAGCTCGCAGTTCTTCTTGCCCAGGTTCTTGCGCAGGGGCTTGTACCACTGCGTGGCATCGATGAGCTGCACGCGGCCTTTGCGGTGCTCGGGCTTCCTGTTCGTGAGCACCCATACGTAGGTGGCGATGCCGGTGTTGTAGAACATGTTAAGCGGCAGGGCGACGATCGCCTCGAGCCAGTCGTTCTCGATGATCCAGCGGCGAATGTTGCTCTCGCCCTGGCCGGCGTCCCCCGTAAACAGCGACGAGCCGTTGTGCACCTCGGCGATGCGACTGCCGAGCGG
>JABLXW010000047.1 GCA_013177945.1 Bacillota bacterium | reverse complement strand
AGATAACCGCTATATTCCCTAACTGCTCTGTTCGAGTTTAACACCCCTGTTTCCTAGGTAAGCCTCCATTGATTCTTGATTGGGAAAGTGCTTTTCAACCAGGGCCAGGTGTTCTTCCAGTAACCCCTTGCTGTGACCGGTAATCCTGGGCATTGCAGGTATCGGTACCTGGTAGTAGCATAATAACAATACTCGGTCAAAGAGTCTCAGGTAGTTGTCTACAGCCTCCGGGGTGTGGTAAATACGCCTTGCTATCTCGTGGGTTGTCATGCCATCTAACGCCATTTCCACCACCAGCGCCTTATGGGTAAGTGTCCTGCCCATGTCAAGCACTGTGCCCGCAGTGGGCAGAATGATGCCAAAATGCTCCTGGTAGTCTTCCAAGAGTTCCCGAATAAGTGTTGGTGGAATCCCCAGTATCCACTCCAGGTCAACTGTGGTAAGCACGCCATCCTGTCTCCAGGCCTCGGCCGTAATTCTTTCTATCTGAGATAGCTTCAACTTCTTAAGATCAGTCCTTGATGCAAGCGATATTTCTTGTTCCTTTGCTGTTAAAAGAGTCAGCACCACCGGTGAGAAAAGCCTGGGGTCAGCGCGCCTGGATTTCTTTGTGCCATGAGCCAGCCATACCAGTTGCCCTGGCTGGAGTTCTTTCTCTCGCGGACAGCACCAGGTGTATAGTTTTCCCGCGAGCATAGCCATCCCTTCAGCCTGTCCCGGACGTAAGCCCCACTGCTCAACAAGCAGGTCAATGGTGGGCTTTAGTACTTCCAGGGGAATTTCCTCATGCTCCATGGTGCGAATCAAGGGCTTGATCTCATGTGCGGCAAGAGGTTTTTCCGGCACCGGTGTTTCTTTCTTTCCACGTCTTAAGGTGAGGTCTGTTTGGTTGGTAAGCTCCCAGAGATCCTCCAGGCTGGCATCAGGATTGACCTCTCTTAATCTCTCATACTGCAGCATCTCAAGCTCTCGTTTTACAGCTTTTACGGATACGTCGTTTTTGATCTTCTGGATGACCCTTTGATCCAATAGGGGTAAAACAAACCTTTCCCCATCATGTTCAAGGAGCAATTCCCCGGGATTAAGGCGCCTCATCTCTTGTCCTTCTTCCCAGTGCCTGATGGCTTCATTGGTGAAACTGGCTACTTTTTCAGCCACCATAGAACTTTCAGCTAACTCAAAACTTTTCTTTAAGTGAGCAGTTTGTACTTGTAATACATCCCTGGCAAGAAGAGTATTGTAGCGTTGATTGGAACTCTTCTTTGCCTTCAAGGTTTCCATTCCCCCTTGTAAGTTTAGTTTTTTTTAACCGGATGGGCCTCGGCCAGGCGGCGGATTCTTGCCATCATGAAGGCGTAGTCTGGGCCGGAGAACTCCCGGTAGAGGCTAACGTGTTTTTCCACCAGTTTTCGGGAACATCCCAGCACTTTTCTGATGGCTGGGATGGGTAATCCCTTTTCCAATAAGTAGGTCACCCGGGCAAAGTCCAACAGGTATTTTTCTATGCTGTCGTAGCTGTGCCCCGTGCGTCTTTTGATCTCTGTCTCGGTGTAGCCGTCCATGTAGAGCCGGATGATCTTGTCGGCATGGCTTAGAGCCGGCCCCATGTCGGCCAGTATTCCCCGCGTGGGCAGGATGACGTCAGGATGTTCTTTCAGGCAGTTCTGGATTGCCTGGGTGGAGATGCCCATTAGCAGTGCCAGGTCGGGCTGGGTGAGGGCCACCCCCTGGCTTTTAGCCTGGGTTGCCAGACGCAAAAGCCTTGCCCATTTAAGCTCTTTGGCACTGTCACGGTTTAACAGTTTCCACTCTTCAGGAACAATGTAGTCCAAGACCACTGCCTTCAGTTCACAGTTTGAAAGGCTTTTGCCGGCAGGTTCGGTACTTGAGACAGCATTGTAAATGATCTGCCCACCCCCGCGTTCCTGCCTGTTCAGGTGATTGGCAATATCGTAAAGGTCATCGATGAATTTTTCTGCGGAAGCCTTTGAGTAGCCGTGACGTTCCCGTAAAAGGCGGTAAAAGGTTTCCTGCCCTGTGGTTTCGCTCTGTGGTGCGGTCAGTGTTGTTTTTAGTCCCAACCTTTGTTTAAGGCTGTTGCCGTATTTGCATTTATCCCATATCCCTCTCCAGGAGGTGATGACTTCTTCCGGCTGCCCGGTTTGTTGGGCCAGGTCCTCTGATGATGCGTCTGGGCTTTGTACCACTTGCTTGAACTTTTGCCAGGATGACTGCCACCGGCTTAAGCTGATGCTGAAGGTCTTGCGGATTTGCGTCAGATCCTCGCCTGCCAGGTAGCGCTCAATGGCAAGAGAACTCCTGAAGTCTTGCATCTGTTTTCTGTGGTTCACTGTCATCCCGGCAACCGGCAGAATGGCACCTTGTTCCCAAAAATACTGCAATTGGCTTCTGATAGCCCGCATGGTGCGGGGAAACAACAGCATCAGGCGCTCTCCGTCCAACAAACTGTCTTGGAAGTAAGCCTCTTCGATGATGCGGGCAAGCCTTCCCTGCTGCAGACTACTAATACCAAACTCTGATATCAGCTCAATATCCTCTTCGGCAAGGACTGTCACATTAATCAGGGTTTCCTTCTGGCTGTTACGACTGCGTTTTTTGTGGTTATCTCTTCCGGCAATGGCCACTAGTTCGATCTGGCCTGGTGCCTGCTTTAGCAGATTTTGCTCCAGGTAGTCTTGCACATCGTGGGCCACTAGGATGGCTTCTTCCAGGGAGATTTCGCGCCTGGCTTTAATCTCGCTTACCAAGTAATTGAATAGTCCCTTGGCTTCCAGAGCGGCAGCCTGGGTGATGATCCGCTGGCGAAAAAAGGTTGGACGACCCATACCAAATCCCTCGCTTGTCCAATTTTACTGCAAAAGTTCGCCATGGACAGTCGATTTCCTGCAAGGAATCTCCCTTTTTTGCCAACCCCCAGGGCAGTGTAGCCCGGCTGCCGGAACCTGTCAAGGGATAGCCCCGGGGTCTAACTTTCCCGTACCCTTGACAGAACCCGGCAACCGGGCTCATCAAGCTATTAAGGGTTGGCAACCAGGAGGCCCTCCGCCGCTTCGGCCCCGGTTACCTGTTCACTCCAGTGTTTTGCTAGTCATGTACTTCGTTGCCGGGGATAGGGAACTAGGCGGTCTTAGAAG
>JABLXW010000046.1 GCA_013177945.1 Bacillota bacterium | reverse complement strand
AACCGCAAACAACCATTTCAGGTAAAAGGCGTTGGTGAGAACATCCCGCCAGTAGCGGTTTTCCGTCTCTTCGTCCGGAATTTCTGTCTTTACAGCCGTATTTGGGTGTTCCTGGCATTTCCGGAGACCCTGCGGTTTGATTTCCGGCTGTACCTGGCCTTGGGGCCGGCGCTCCTTATTTTCCTGGGAGCCCTGATGGCTTGCCGCCTGTGTTTCCGTTTCTCCGCTCAATATCCGCTCAAAGCGCCCCATTATGGCTGCCTCCTTGTTTGCCATTTATTTCCTCTAATTTGGGAAAGACTACCCCCTACAAGCACCCCAACTACGTTTCCAGATTTTGATGGGTTAGATGAGGTTAGATAAGGTTAGATGACGTCTCAAATTGATCTAACCCTGCTCAGCCCTACAGCCACAAGGCTTTCAGGGTTTAGGGTTAGAAAGTTAGACGGATTTTCCGCAAAAACAGGTCTAGAAATTTTGAGTGAGATCACATAGGTAAAAGATTTTTTTGACCTTTTCAGTTGCGCCCCAAAAATTTTCGTAAACACCCAAAACTTCATCTAACTTTCTAACCCTGTACCCTCAAAGCCTTGATTCCCAAGGCTTTGAGGGGGTTAGATGAATTCGACCCTCCATCTAACCTCGTCTAACCTTTTCCGCTGAAGCCTTGAAAATCAAGCATTTTTTCATCTAACCTTTTTAAATACTTGCTATTGATTACGCTGGTGCTTTAGTCATCCGCCGCCAGCCCACCGTTTTTTGGACAGCATTTCTTCGATTTCCCTTAAAACCTCCGGTGCCTGATTGAGGTCGAACGTCCACACCGCCCGGGTGCTCCCTTCCAGCTTCTTGTTTTCGCCGTGCGAAACGTAGTAGGGCTCCTCTTTCAGGTACTTCATTATCGAAGCCTTGTCGAAAGGTTCGCGCCCCGTCTTCTTGCGGTAGTGGATGGCCCACTTCTCGTACACGGCGTGCAGCCAGACGTAGAGCAGGCGGTCGCCGGTGACCCGCATGTGCCGCCCGTCGATTTCGTTCTCTGAGACCAGGAAGCTGACGTCGTTCCAGAACTGGTTCAGCATGTGCCCCTGCTCGCTGGTGCGCTTCATTTCCTGGCAGACCTTCTCCACCCAGCGGATGAAGTCGTCGTCCTGGAGCACCACGGCGTCGAAGGCGCCGGCGCAGATCGCCCAGTTGGTGGCCGTCCGGTCGGATATGTCGCGCTTGCTCAAGGCATCTTTGAGTTCCCTGATGTTGGCGATAATTTTTTCCGCGTAATGGTCGTAGTTAAGCAGCAGGTGGTAGGTGAAGCCGGAGAAATCATAGCAGTTTTTATTCAACCAGTCGAACCACGTCCGGTCGCGCTTGTACTCCGATATCTGCAGCGGCACGCAGCGGGTGAAAAGGCCGTTGTCTTTGGGGAGCTCCTCGCCGGAGATGGCCACGCAGGCGTTGACCGCGAACCCTTTGGCCTGGAAGGCCGTGGGCGTGCCCTTGCCGGAGAGCTGCCGGTTGTAGGCGCTGCGGAAAAAGCCGTCCTTCTTGATGATGTTTGCTTCGTTGCGGTACTCGTCGAACCACACACCGAGCCCCGAATAGTAGGCGAGGGCCCGGGTGATGAAGTTCTGGCTGGTCTCGGCCAACCCGATGCCTTCGGTGTCCAGGCCGAAGAAGTTCATGATCCAGTGCAGGAAGGTCGTCTTGCCGGATTCCCGCTTGCCGTGGATGAACAGGATCGGCAGGCAGCGGAAGGCCTCGAACACCTTGCGGTTGAACAGCGTGGCAATGACCCAGCCTATGGCGACGTAGGCTTCGTACCCACCCACGGTCTGCTTCAGCTTCTGAGCGATATCCACGATGTCTACCGGTTTTGTAGACAGCGAGGGGATGGATTCTTCGGTCCGACTGCCGTCCAGGCCGATTTGCAGGCTCTGCGGCTTGTACCCACGGCCCTCCACCCAGATTATGCCGTCGTTGTCCGGCCAGTACACCTTGCCCTTCTTGATGGCCAGGTTGCCGAACAGCCACAGGTGGTCTGAAATCTGGCCGATCCGGTCCGGCATGTAGATAAACTCTCCCGTGTCCCGGGCGAACTCCAGCTTCCAGATGTTGATCAGGTCCTCGCCCCTGCCTTCGAAGATGTAATTGCCTTTGCTGAAGCAGAACTTCTTGAACTCGCCCGGGCCGGCCATGTCGCTGGGGTCCAGGGGGAAGATGTCCGAGGCCTCGCCGTACTCGTTGACGAACTGGACGTTGCGCACTACGCCTTCAGGGGTGAAGAAGCTGGACTTGATGTTGATAACGAAGTTGCTGATGGTTTCTTCGTAGGGCTCCCCGTTGCGGTACCTGGTCACCACATACCGGTTGAATTCCCGCCTGATGTTGAGCCGCGTAAAGTGCATGTTGACCTTGCGCTGTACCACGCGGCGGGCCTCTTCGTCCAGGCTCTCCAGAAACTCCTGCGGCGTTTTGGCCCGGGCAATGACGTTTAAGATTTCCTCCCTGGTTCTCCCCTGGGCCAGGGCGCCGTCGAAGTCGATCTTCCCCTGCACCCGCCACTCGTCCGGCAGCCAGCCTACTCTGGTGTCGAACCCTGCACGGCCGAGTTTATAGGCCATGAGGTAGGCCCAAAGCTGGGTGTCGTAGCGGTCGGAGACTTTTGGCTTGTAGTTGGGGTACTCCGGGTTGTCTTTTATTTCGTTGTCAAAGATCACGGTGACTTTTTTAACTCCAAACTCCCTGAGCAGGGCCACCAGCCTGTCCAGGTGCTTGCCGCCGAAGGACGATACTCCGGGCACCGCCACCGCAGGGATGCGCCACTGCCACAGAGCAGCCGCTTTGAATTCGCCCTCAGTCAGCACAACGTGCTCCGGGTGATCCTGAAGGAAGTACCGGCAGTAAACCTGCGGGGGAAGCTTTTCAAAGCCGAGCTTGTGCGGCCGGATATAGTAAACCTCTACTTCACTCCCACCCTCAACTGCGTCTTGGCTGCATCGGTCGCCCAAATTTTTGCCAGCAGCCCCGGTGGGCCGTCCCGGCGCCGTTTCAACAATGGCGCCCGTTCCGTCAGTGGGAACGTACCGTGCTAGGCCGAGGTATGGGATCAGGATCCTGTCGTCAAGGAGCTGGCTGTTCACAATCAGCTGGCCGTTCGCCCTAACCAGCACTCCCGATTC
>JABLXW010000045.1 GCA_013177945.1 Bacillota bacterium | reverse complement strand
TCCAGTCCAAAAACAAGCGAAATTCGCAAATTAAACCGGTACCTTCAATAAACATTTGCAAATTTCATTAGCATTAGAAAAAGATCCGGGCTGCCCTGATTAGACAGCCCAGATTCAAGAATAGCTAATTCCGGTAACTATTCCGGAAGGCCAGTATTTCCGCCCGCGCTTCTTGTAGTTTTTCGCGGAACACGGTGGCAAACCAACCCGTCCGGTTCCTGGTCGGTGGATAGACTCTGGCTTTATCAGCTACCTTGCAAATCGCTTCGATCATTTCTTCTTTGGTGTAGTTTAATTCCTGGGCCATCTTGACCGCTACGGGCAGCAAATCCGAAAAGCCGGTGAATAGAAAGTAATCTTTCAGGCTGCGCATAGCAAACCAACCCCCTAAATTTCCAGTTCCTGCTGGGCTTGGTAGACCACCTCGGGATCGATCTCCCTTTGCTTCTTACTGCAGGCGCAGATCAAACAGGTGGTGACCAGGTTGTTGACCAGCCGGGGGAGTCCGTTGGTGACGGCATAGATTGCCTCAAAGGCTGCGGGGGTAAAAATCTCCTCGTGCAGGCCGGCATACTTCAACCGGCTGACGCAATACTCCCTGATCTCCTCGGCTTTTAAGCCCCGCATGGAATATTTGACGGTCAGCCGCTGCCGTAAAGGGTTGTTCACATTGAGGGCAAGCTTGCTCCGGATTAAGGTCTGTCCGGCCAAAATTAGAATAAAGGGGTTTTGCGAGTCCATCTGAAAGTTAAATAGAAGCCTTAAGTCCTCCAAAATCTTGTTGCCCGCCAGGTGAATTTCGTCCAGGACAATCACCGGGGTAATCCGCCGTTCGTAATAAAGACTGGCAATGGCCCCCTGAATCTGGTGGAAGATGCTCACCTTCTTGTGCTTCGGTTCTTCCCCCAAGGCCAGAGCCAGGCCCTGGTAGAATTCCAGCACGGTTACCGTGGACAGGGCAAAGTAACACGTCTTGTAGTGGGCGGGGTTCAGTTCGCTGACGTACTTGCGCAAAGCGCTGGTTTTCCCGCACCCCGGCTCCCCGGTAACCAGGCCGATCCCCCGTACCTGCTGCAAATACTTTAAACGGGAGGTCAGCTCCTGAAGGTCCCAACTGGCAAACAACTGGTCAAAGGGCACCTCTTTGGAAAAAGGGTTGAACTTTAGGCCGTAGAACTGGGTGAACATCATTTTTCTTCACCTTCATTTTCGAGCAGGCGGGTAAAAGAGATGACCGGCGCCGTGGTCTCCCCACCGCCCCGGGCGGGGGAAAGTTCCTCCGGCTCATCATTTTGATGCGCCGGGCGGCCGCGCCCCTTTCTTTTCACCCAGGCGTTGGCAAAGAAGTCCACCTGCCTAGCCTCGCCCACTTTCAAGCCGTCCTGGTAAAGGAACACCGGCCGGGCGGGGGACTTCAACCATTCGGGCTCGTACCTGACCTCCACCCTGCTGCCGGCAAACTTCTGGTCTGTTTCGTAGAGGATGTTTTCCAAAGAAAAGGTGGCGTCGTGGTTAACTTTGCGGGTTGTCCGCAAAAGGAAATACTCGTCCAAAAGGGTCGGGTCGGAAAACATCTTTACCGCTTGCGCCTGGGATAAAAAATAATCGAGGGGGCTCATGCCCAGAGCGCTGTGGATTTTGCGCTGGTAATCCGCCTCCAGCCACTGCCAGAAAAGCAGGTTTAATTCTTCCAAAGACTTTACCCTGTCCATCTCCAGGCGGCTTAAAAAGCGCATCCGGACGGTCCTAAAGAACCGTTCCACCTTCCCTTTCGAGCTAGGAGAAAATGGTTCCGCATGCAAAAGCGTGCACCCCAAGCTGGCGCAAACCACGGCCAGCTGGTTGCAGCGGTAAACCTTGCCGTTGTCGGTATAGATCATCTTCGGGACCCCCCGTTTTAAAATTGCTTCTTTGAAAACGGCCCTGACCGCGGTAAAATTCTGCTCCCAGCAGAACCGGGCGGCCGTAACCAGTCGGGAGGCGTCATCAATGAAGGCAAGGAGGTAAGTTTGTTTTTTGGACCGGCCCACCCTTAAGCATGGGCCGTACATGATGTCCGTCTGCCAGAGCTCGTTTACCCGCTGGTGGGAAAAGCGCCGGACATCCTTTTCTTCTTCATCGGGATCTTTACCGGAGGCCAGGTCCGGGTTCTGGGCCAAAAAGCGGTAAAAGGTGGCCAAAGAGAGCCTGTCCGGGGTAAACACCCCCTCTTTGACCAGTTCCTCATAGAGGAGGATACCTTTTAAACCGGGCTTTTCCGCCCTTTTCTGCCGGATTTTTGCGGCGATTTCCGCAGTCACCCGGCGGCTTTTTCCACGGTCGGAGCGATAGCCCGGTTTTAACCCCTCCAGGCCATAGCGACGGTAAAGGTAGAGCCACCACTGAAAGGACTTCACGGCATAGCGCCGCGGTCCGTAGTGGGGCATGTCGATAAGCTGGTCCGAGAGCTTTCGAAAGTATTCCTGCTGGTTCAATTTTTCTTCGTTCAACACCGGCGCAATTAAAGAAAACTTTTTTAAGGCGATGTTTTCCCTTTCTTTGGCATCAAGCATAACCAAAACCTCCTGTTTAGGAGGCTTTAAGCGCTTAAAGCCTTTTTTCGGCGCCGCCGTAATCGTAACATTTCCCCGGCCAAACAAAAAGACAAAAGGTTTGTTGGCGGCTTTTGCCCTTCCAAAGGGGTACCCAAAAGGCTCTTTTAGATGCTAAAATTATGTGCGAGGAGCCAGGAAAGAGTACCCACATTGGGCGTAAAACCTGGTGGAGAAGGTCTGGATGTGGGCGAATCCAGCAGCCACAATGTGCAGTACCTTTTTGGCTCCTTCCCTTTTATCCAGGTTCTCCCCGGGTAGCTCTACCCGGGGGAGGAGCTGGCGAAGGCCCAGTTTGATGTGGTATAGGTTGGCAAAAAAGCGCCGGGCGTAAAACTGCAGGTGGGCGGGGGTCCAGAATAACCGCTTGAGCAACTGCAAAGAGGCCCGAAGGGAGTAGCAAAACACCAGGATGTACCGAAGAGCGGTATAGATTACCTCCACGGTATACTGGAAGTAAGGAAGGCAGAAGGAAGGCAGAAGGAAGGCAGAAGGAAGGCAGGTACGAGATGGTCTTGCCGCAATATTTACAATGGTACCGGCGGATCAAAATCCGGGCGCTGAAATCCGGGGTGACGACGTTCCGGCGGTAAAAACCATGCTTTTGCGGGG
>JABLXW010000044.1 GCA_013177945.1 Bacillota bacterium | reverse complement strand
CGCACCCTGTGTACGGTGCCGCGAATGGTTTCCGGTTCTGTAACCCGTTGAGGCATAGTCATTTTTCTGTGCACCCCGCTTTTGTGGAGGCCCGGGCGGCCCCGTTAAGACGGGGACCGCCCGATCTCTTTAAAACGGCTCGTCGTCGAGAAAGGCGCCGGAGCCTGCAAAGGCGGAGACATCGATTGTCTCATCGTTGCCGTACTCGATGCCTTCAACCTTCGCGGTGCGCATCGCCGCCTTCAGGGTGGCAGCGTAATTCTTCATGGCAGCCCTGTCCTGGGGCGACAGCGCGCCAACGAAGCTCCAGGCCACGGCGGAGTAAGTAATCCCGTCTTTGTTCTGCGCCCTGTACAGCTTGGCTTTGCTGATGGCGCCGTAATAGGGGACCTTGTGCTTGGAGGTCAGGCGGCGCATGTAGGCGTTAAAATCTTCCAGGCTGGTCGGCGGCAGGGCCAGAAGGTATGGAAGCATCTCTCCTTCGGTCAGGAGATAGACACGGCGGATATTTTTGCAGGCCTTGCCGCGGCCGCCCTTGGTATTGCTGCCCCAGGCGTTTAGCTTGCAGGTGTCGCAGTTGCCGCCGGGCTTGCCGATGCCGGTCTTGGCGTCCAGTGCCGAGCAGGTGGGAGGTGTGCCGGTCCCGGCGTATTCCCCTTCCCAGTAGGCGTTTACGCGGTAATGGTCCAGGATCACGCCGACCAGTTCCTTAACTGGTTCCGTGCCTTCTTCCGAGGGCACCTCGAAGGTCGTCCCGCCGCCGGGAGGGATTCTAATGCGCGGGAAATCTATTGGTACGTCTTCGCTGAAGTTGGCCTGCATGACTTCCAGGATCTCCCCCTGCTCTTCCTGAGAGCAGAGTACCGGGGACTCGAACTTGACGACAGCAAGTTCCTGCTTTGCCAGAGCCAGAGTCATGTTTTCGAAACCTCCTTATATTTTGGGGATTCCGGCCAGGAAATTTACCTTGGCCGCAAGTGCGGCAAGGATAGCTTTTTGCGCCGAAAATTCGTTGTACAGCTGGTCGAGGGTAAACTTGGCTTCGTTGTAGCTGTCTTCCACCGCGCGGTAATTGCTCAGCGCTTCCTGGTATTCGGGGCTGGACTTCGCCCGGCGGACAAATTCTGCCTCCCTGGCTTTCTCGTTGGAAAACAGCGGCTTGCCGTTTTCGCCCACGGCAGCGCTGATATCTGCTATGATGTCCGCTTTTATGGTCTCCAGTTCAAGCTTTGCGTCTTCGAGAGAACGCTGCAGAGAAATGAGGGTGGTTTGCTGGGCCTTTATTTTTGCAGGGTAGGATTGAAGGGTAGTAATGGTTTCGTCGAGGTTGAGGTTTTTCAGGATTTGATTCAGGGTTTCCTGGACGGCTTTTTTGATGTAGAGCAACATTTCTTCGTAATTTATCCGGAAGGTGGTTTCCAACTCAAATCACTCCTTTATGGGTCAGAAGAGTGAGTCAGGGCCGGGCCGCCTGACCCGGCCCCAAACGGGAAAGGAGAAGGGTTTAAGGAAGTTGGGCCATGCCGTGCCGCCCCGGGGCCATGTCCACCCTACCCGCTCGCTTATCTCCGCCGCCACCGGGCGCAGTTTGCATCTCATGGCTTGGTATGCTATATTAGATTTAGGTGGTTGTCGTAAGGCGCTCAACTTCGTGCGGCTAGCAAGCCGCTTTTTCTTTTCTCCGGCGGATCATAGTTGCAATCGGTAACAATCGTGCCGCCCAAAGTTTTAGCTCCTCGATTTTTTGCTCCAAGTCCAGCAATTCATTAAGTATGGCTTCAAATTCCGGTATTTCTTCTTCCGTGATTAATCCATCAGCTGCTATTTCTATCAGACGACTCCTGATTAACCGCACATCGTTGTGCTCCTTTAATAACCCCAACACGATGGTTGCCAGATCTTTGTCAACTAGCGGGTATGCATACACCTGACCGATGGGACAGCAATCTGCGCAATACTTTGCGGTTAATACCGGCTGGCCGTATACTTCTGCCATTTTGAGGACTATCTCTGGTGGCACCAGCGTATGACCATTTTCGTAATTGATGAGTGTCCTACTGCCGGTATGGAGCTTAAACGCTGCCGCTTCTATGCTCAGCCCGGCCGCTTTCCGTGCAGCTTTAAACATTGCACCACCTCCCTTCGCGGTGGTTTAATGTTTTCAAGGAACAAACCCCCTTGTTCATCCTCCCACCCCCGGCGCTAGGGCCCGGTGCCGGGGGAATCAACCCCGCCTATGGGTTGTATGTCGCAATGCCGTATTTACGGAGGCTAAGTAGCGCTTCCGCTATTACTTTCACCGCGCAGTCTTTCAGCCACCAGGCACAATCTTCGCCTTCGCACCAGTGCTCGTGTTCTCGCCCGTTTGGCTTCGCCAGAACCTTAAGCGGGCAAATGCCCCTGTCGTCCATCACCGTATCAACCCTCCCGACCGGAAGTAAGTCGCCCACCTTTGCCGCTTCCTGCGTTCGGCCTTCCAGGCCTCCCACCGAAGCCAAAGGCGCTTGAGTACCCTCTTCACGCTATTCCTCCTTTCCCCCACTACTTCACTACCTTAAGCCGGGCCGCCACGGTGCTGTTTTCCGCGTACTCCCGGGCCAGTTGTTCCAACTCTGCCCGGTACTGCTCCAGCTCTTCCCTGGCCTTTTCCGCCTGCTTCAGAATGCGCTGGCACTCAGCCATCCGCATCAGCAGGTAGAACATGCGGTCCTCGTACTGCTTGCGGGTCATGGTTTCACCTCCCCTACTACACTGGACGCTGGTTACGCGGCCTGCTTCCGCTTCCTTATAATCCGTAGGGCTATCTCCGCCATCACGCGGAGGGCCGCCCGGATCCGGGCGTCTTTGGCTTGCTGTTTTGGCGCTTTCACCGTACCTGCCCCCTTATCTCTCCACCTCAACAAAGTCTCTATTCCTGAAGCCGTCTACAACCTTACCTCCGCGCAGGACCAGCCTAACGTAGCCCGTGAACCTGTGCAGCACCTCCACGACCTCTTTGCTGTTGATGCGGTCACCCTCGCGGACTTCCTCGATGGGGACTCGGAGTTTCATGCTGTCACCTCCTTTTCTCCGCTGGCTACTCGCCAGAAGCGCGTGGATGTTTCGTTTCGTGGCACTCGTCAACAAAAAAAACCTCTTCGATTGTTAGTCCAAAGTATTTTGCAATGCGTTTTGCGAGGTCTATATCGGCTTTACGAAAGCCGTTTTCTATCATCGAGATGTTTGAGCGGGATGTCCCAACGGCTTCGGCGAGTTGTTTAGCGGTCACTTTATGTTTTTTGCGCAGTTCCTTTATGCGGTTCATTTTTCTCACCTCTCCTGAGAATACGTTACCACAAAACGTGGCAACTGTAAAACCAGATTTCTGGCCATATCGTCCCGTTACGTGACAACTGCTTTTAAAATCTCTTTTTTTCTTGCTGCCACGAAAAGGGACAAATTTTTGTCTCGCATTGTGGTAATCTAAACCTGAGGGAAAACATGATGGTAGGAAAGAGGATTAAAAAACTAAGG
>JABLXW010000043.1 GCA_013177945.1 Bacillota bacterium | reverse complement strand
ACTGGCCGACGGCGATGTTGGCGAAGGGCCCGGCGTGCACCATCACGGGCTGGTACTCTGCAGTCCAGCAGAGGGTTGGGTTGATGGACTCCCGCATGATGGCGGTCATGGCGCCGGCCACTTCCAGATCCTCGGTCGTGATCGGGTTCCCCTGGCGGTCGTAGGCCACGATGATCCGTCCCAGGCTCTCCCGGAGGTCCTTGAGGTCGCGCACCATCGCCAGGATGGCCATCACTTCCGAGGCCACGGTGACCATGAACCCAGTCTGCATCAGGAAGCCGTCCATCTCGGTGCCGAGACCGACAATGATGTTCCTCAAGCACTGGGCGCCGAGGTCCATTGCCCACCGCATCTCGATCTTCTTGGGATGGATGTTGAGGCGTTTCAGGCCGCGCTTTGCCAGCTCTTCATCGGTGTAGTTTGCCTCGTGCTGCATCCGGGCGTTGAGGGCGACCATCGCCAGATTGTGGGCGTTCATGATGTTGTTGATGTCGCCGGTCAGGCCCAGCGAAAACTCGGTCATCGGGATGAGGAGGGCGTTGCCCCCGCCGGCTGCGGTGCCCTTGATGTTGAAGGTCGGGGCGCCTGAAGGCTGGCGGATGGCGCCGCCCACGTTCTTGCCCCGCTTGGCAAGGCCCTCAATGATTCCCATCGTCGTCGTTGTCTTGCCCTCGCCCAGGGGGGTGGGTGTGATTGCGGTAATCTCAATGTACTTCCCGTCAGGCCTGTTCTTCAAACGCTCCAGGATCTTCATATAGTCGAGCCTGGATACCCTGCCGTAGGGAATGACCTCGTCTTTTTCCAGCCCCAGCCTGTCGGCCACTTCATAGGGTTTCGGCATATTCTTTTCCGCTTCCTGGGCAATTTCCCAGTCCGCCATTTTCGTTGCATCCCAAGCCATTTTTACACCAGCACTCCTTTCAATACTTAACTTAAAATGTGTTTTTCATTCAATTTCCTGGCCCCTTTTGCCTTTCTTTTGCTTTATTGAGCCCCTTGGAGAAACACCTCCTTTCTCTCAGAACTTCTGTGAGGTGTGAGGGTTCGTGAAAAAATTAACATGCTTTTGTGAAAAGAATAACACGCAAATTACGTGCCAGTAGCTTAAGAAGATCCACAAGAGCAATGCTCCAAAAACGCGGCACCAGGATCAATGGTTTTGCAGGCAGATCCCTGGTTTTTAGCATTTTTGCAGGCTGTTTTGTAGAAGCTCCTGAGGGATCCCGGAAAGCAAAATCAAAGGGCCGCCCGGTAGATCTCAGCGATCTGCTCTGCCGTGGCATCCCGCGGATTCGTAATCAGGGAGACGTCCTCGGCCGCGGCCTTGCTGAGTTCCCAGATATATTCCTCCTGGAGCCCGATCTCCGAGAGGTGCCGCTTGGCTCCGATGTCGCAGCACAGGCGCTCCACTGCCTGAATTGCCTTCTCTGCGGCTTCCCGGGTGCTCAGGCCCTCGGTTCTTTCTCCCATCGCCTGCGCGATTTCGGCGTAGCGCTCTGTGCAGGCAATCAGGTTGAACCGCATCACGTGGGGGAGAAGAATCGCGTTTGCTTCTCCATGCGGAAGGTTCAGAAGCCCCCCCAGCGGATGCGCCATGGCGTGAACCAGTCCGAGAATGGCGTTGGACATTGCAATCCCGGCCAGCAGGCTCGCCATCGCCATCGCCGTTTTGGCCTCCATGTTTGTCCGGGAAGCCACGGAGGCCCGCAGGGAAGAACTGATCATCTGGATCGCCCGGTAAGCCAGGACGTCCGTAATCGGGGTGGCGGCCACCGAAACATAAGCCTCAATGGCGTGAGTCAGGGCATCCATTCCCGTATTTGCGGTAAGAACGGCATCGATGGTGCTCAGGAGCATGGGATCGATAATTGCGATGTCAGGTACAAGGGATTTCGAACCGATGGTCATTTTCACCTTTCTTATGCTGTCCACGATAATCGTAAATTGGGTCACTTCTCCTCCCGCGCCTGCGGTGGTGGCAACGCAGATGAGAGGGGGAAGAGGCCTTTCGATTTTGTCCACTCCTTCGTAGTCCTGAATCTTTCCCCCGTTTGTAGCCAGGATGGCCACCGCTTTTGCGGCATCGATCGCGCTCCCGCCGCCCAGGCCGATGATGGCATCGCATCCGGCTTCGAGGTAGAGTTCTTTCCCGCGGTCCACTTCGTAATCCTTGGGATTTGGGGTTGGTTCGGTCCAGACCCTGTACTCAAGCCCCACGTCTTTTAAGTGCTTGATTGCCTGGTCGATCCAGCCCGCCTGGGCCACGCCCTCGTCGCTGACGAGAAAGACCTTTGTGGCTCCCAGCCGGCGGGCGCTTTCCCCGATGAGGCGGAGCGTTCCCTTTCCAAAAATAATTTCTGGAACCATGAACTTAAATATTTTCATCATACTTTTCCTCCCAAACGGCCCGTTAACAGTGTTTTTCTTTATTGAGGTAGCGGAGAACCCGGGGAGTCGTCCGGAACCACTCCGCTGCCTGGGTGTAACTCCCTCCCGCTTCTTTGAGGGCGCGCGTGATCAGATGCCGTGTGGCCCGGAACATAGACTTTTTCAATTCCTCTAAAAAGTAGGAGAGTTCAAAGCCCGCCGTGAAATCCACCTGCTCCGCAAACTTCTCGAGGCTTGCCGTGATTTCGGCAAGCCACTTCTGCTCCGGAGAAGAGGTCGTTCCTGAGCCTCCTGCTTTTATCTTGATGCTTTCCGTAAGTTTGGAGGGAAGGTGCTCTCTTAAAACCACAGGCCCGTCACAGAGCGCGGCAACCTGTGCCATCACGTTGACAAGTTCCCGGATGTTGCCCGGCCAGTCGTAGTTTGTAAGCGCTTCGATTACCTCGGCGCTCAGGCGGGGAGCTTCTCCCGGCTGGTAGTACCGCTTCAGAAAGTGCTCCGCCAGGAGGCCGATGTCCTCGCGCCGCTCCCTGAGCGGGGGGAGGCTCAAAGTCACCACATCCAGCCTGTAGAAAAGATCCTCCCGGAATTTCTTTTCTTCTACGAGCTTTTCCAGCGGTGCATTTGTGGCAGCAATAACCCTTGTGTTGACGCGGATCGGTTTTTCTCCCCCCACGCGCAGGATTTCCCCGGTTTCCAGAACTCGCAGCAGCTTCACCTGGATTGCCGGACTCGCATCTCCGATTTCATCGAGAAAGAGGGTTCCCCGGTGCGCCAGTTCAAAGATGCCTTTATGCTGGCCTGTGGCCCCGGTAAAGGCCCCCTTTTCGTGGCCGAATAACTCGCTTTCCAGGAGGCTTTCTGGCAGGGCCCCGCAGTTGATGGCAAGAAAGGGCTGTTCGGCGCGGGGGCTGACGGCATGAATGTAGCGCGCCAGGAGTTCCTTGCCGGTCCCTGTTTCCCCCCGGATCAAAAGGGTGATCTCCTTTTGCGCCAGCTTTTCTGCAATCATCAGGAGGCGCTGCATCTTTTCGCTTTTACCCGTAATCAGGCCGATTTTCGCCAGAACCTCTTTCCTCTGGGCGAAAGCTTCATCCAGGGGTTCTTCCTGGGCAAGGGCGCGGGAAAGGGCGCGGTCGATCACCGCTTCCAGGGCGTCCAGGTCGGCAAAGGGCTTTTCTAAATAGTCAAAGGCGCCCAACTGCACGGCCTCCACTGCCGACTTTACTGCAGCATAGCCTGTCATTACCAGAACCTCGCATTTGGGATGCCGGGCCTTGATTTCCCGCAGCAGGGTAAGGCCGTCGGTATCAGGGAGTTTGAGGTCTAACAGAGCCAGGTGAAAGGGCCTTTGAAGCGCCTCCTTTGCCTGCCTGCCGTTTTGTGCAACAACTACTTCGTGCCCCTTGGCCTCGAGAAAAAATTTGAAAAAGTTGCACATTTCCAGTTCGTCATCAACCGCTAAAATTCTTGCCGGCACCTTTCTTCCTCCTCTCGAGATCCTTTGTCTTTCCGGGAAAATTTAGACTCCTTTTTCATTTTCACTGTTCCAGTTCTGGCAGGGAGGGATGTAAACGGTAAAGGTGCTTCCCTTCCCGGGCTCGCTCTCCACACCGATGGTTCCCCCGTGCGCCTGGACGATCCCCAGGCTCACGGAGAGCCCGAGCCCCGTTCCTTTCCC
>JABLXW010000042.1 GCA_013177945.1 Bacillota bacterium | reverse complement strand
GTGCAGAACGACGATCCCGTCCGACCGGGAGACCCTGCCCGCGATGTCCAGGCTCCCGGCGCAGTCGACAATGACCAGGGGAAACTTCGGCTTAATGCTCTCTACCAGGGCGTTCGGGGAAACGTCCCGGACATTCAGGAATTTTAACGGGTCGACCGGCCAGACGGTTATCCCACCCCACCCGAGGGGAGCGTTCGAACCGGGGATTCTCCAGTCTGACGTTATTAACTCCCGCTCAGAGATTCCCAGGACCAGAGCCGCCGTGCTCTCCGGGGCGGCGCAGACCAGGGCGCAGTCCTCGATGTCCCTGGCCAGCCGGGCGGCCACCTCTCCCGCATGGCCGGGGCGCGACGGGCAGACAATATAAAGGGCGCTGTGCAGCGCAAGAGACTGGCCCCTGTCGGAATGCCCACCCGGGAGAACTTTCAAGTTTTTCATCGGCTTCGGCTTCTCAAGCATCTCAAGCAGGGCTTCAATCACGTTTTCGGGGTCTTTGACCACCTTTGCGTCCGGCCTTGACTTTCTTATGGCGAAATCGGCTATCGTGCCGGTGCCCAGAACCACCAAAGGCTTGCCCGGCGGGGCGAAACCGAATCCCTGGGCGTCGGCAACGACAACTGTGGCGTCAGCCGGATCGGTCGCCACTTCCAGCCCCTGCTCCAGAAGCAGCGGGCCGAGAGAGGATACTTTCTGGCCCAGGAGCAAAACCTTGAGTTTTTGGAATTGAGCGCCTGCAACGCGGTTGCGGCCTTCACTCTTGGCTTTATACAGGAACCTGTCGGCCTCTGCGATAATGTCCTTGCCCTTTTCATACCCGGCTACCCCCGCGGAGAACGTGCACTTGACTTTCTCTCCTGAAGGAAGAATTATATCGCGCTGAGACCACTTTTCACGGAGCCTGTCGATCAATACCTGCGCTCCGTTCACCGGGGTGTTCGGCAGTCCAATTACAAACTCTTCTCCCCCGTAGCGGGCAGCCACGTCAACGGAGCGGATCTGAGCTTTCAGGAACGCCCCGAAGGAAGCCAGAACGGCGTCGCCTGCCTGATGGCCGTAGGTGTCGTTAAAGGACTTGAAATGGTCAATGTCGATCATGGCAATAGAAAAGTTGGGCTCCGGTTTTCTCTCCTGTTCGGCGATCCATTCCAGCAGGAAGTCCTTTTTAAACAGCCCGGTCATTGAATCGATTTCGGCCTTTTTCCAGAATTCCCTGTAGCGCCTGGAAAGAGCGGTTGCTTCTTCTATAACTCCAGGATTAAGCTTTTTGATGCACATATCCGCCCCCGCGCGCAGAAACTCCTTGTTCCCCTTTAAGACCACCAGGGGAACGGCCCGAAAGCGGGGATCCCTGCGGAATTCGCGAACTGCTTTAATGCCCCAGGATGAAGGAATGACCACGGCATCGCACTCTGCGTTAATCTCTGCCGGCGTTTTCCAGCTTCCTTCGATGTAATTGCCGTTTACAATAATACCGGGTTTACCGTGTGTAATTAGTTTACCGAGTAATCTGGATATGCCAGGTTTACTGTTTTGCGGCGTCACGCTTTTATAAAGAATTGTTTTTTCGATATCTGGAGTCTCTTCTTTGAGTATCCCTTCGCGATCGTTCTCCTGATTTTTTTTACCAAACGCCCTGCCCAGCAGACCAGTTTTATGAGATTCCTTATCTTCTTTTTGAACGGCAATTTGCTTTTCTTCTTTTGTTTGAAGATCGAATTTATCAAGCATCTCCGCTGCCTCTTCCGGCTTCGCCGGGTTCTCCAGACGATGAAGAATCTCCGCTGGCCCGGCAGGGAGAAATACGAAGTCTCGAACGCCCAGAGCAGCCGCATACGGCACGATGGGGTTTTTCCTTCCCGCCAGGAGCACCACCCTGGCTAGGGGCACGATTTCCCGGAGTGCCTCCCGGTGCCCCACCGGAGGGATTTCGGCAACATCTTCTGAAAAGATAACGGCTTCAGGGGCAAACTCTCCGGCCATGCGGGGGGCAAGGTCGGTGGAAAGACACTCCTTTACATCATGCCCCACCGAGGCCAGATAACCTGTGATCCCCTCCGGAGCGCCCGATATGATCAGCACGCGCAAAGCAAACACCCCTTTATATTTTCTATTGCAGATCCCGGAGAAGCGGCTCCGGGTCGATCCAGCCGCCGCCGATGGGGCGCATGCCGAAGTGCAGGTGCGGGCCCGTAGACCAGCCGGTGCTCCCGATCTCCCCGATTTTCACGCCCGGCCTCACCGCCTGCCCCTCCCGCACGTTAATTTGGGAGAGGTGGGCGTAGAGGTACTCGTGCTGGGCGTCCCGGACGTAGACGCGGTTTCCGTAGGTTTCGTCGTACCCGGCGTCAAAGACCACGCCCGCGGAAACGGAAACGACCTCGGCCCCTTCCGGCGCTCCGATGTCGATCCCGGTGTGCTCCGTCCACTTCTTCAGAATCGGGTGAAAGCGCATTCCGAAGTGACTGCTGATTTCATAATACCCCGGCACCGGCCAGGCCCCGGGGCGGCTCCGGTAGGCTCCGGCTAGGCGCACGATGTCGGATATATAGCCCTGCGCGGCCTCCACGTCGGAGCCGTATCCGCCGTAGCGGGCGAGGGCCCTCTCCAGCTCCTCCGGGGGGTCCCGCAGGTCGATTTCCTCCCAGTCCCAGCCCGGCCTTCCCAGGAAGCCCGCCAGGACCTGGGCGCCCACGATGATCTGCGCCCGGGGGTCCCACCTGTCTTTCTCCGGGTCGAAGCCGCACCGCCGCGCCCACTCCGGCCAGTAGTCGGGGTGAAGCTGGGTGAGTCCGAAGCAGCCGGTCTTTTCGTTCACGGTGTTGGGGTCCCAGGAGCTCTCCCGCTCAATCAGGCCCGCCAGGAGCCAGACCGGAATGCCGGTCAGCCGGGAAGCTTCCTCCAGGGCGTCCCGGAACTCCGCCGGTATCGACGCGCCGGAAATGAGAGAGACAAGGGATGCGCCTGAGTCCAGCAGCCAGGCCAGGTTCTCCTGTTGAGCGGTGAAGCCCTGGGCCATCTCGAAGGTGGATCTGGCCGCGATCCGCGCCTGTTCCTTCTCCTCTTTTGTGCCGGTGGGCAGCTTGTAGAGAGGGACGATATACTTCTCGACGTACTCCAGCCCGTCGGAGAGCCTCTGGGTGTCGGCGATTTCCTCGTAGGTCACGGAGCCCCCGTCGGGGTAGGTCTTCGTCACCCACTTATGCTTCCAGCGGTAGTGGCCCCGGATGGTATACGCTTCCACCAGGAGGTAGACGGTCTCGGTGGTGCAGTTCCCGTCCTTGTCGCAGTAAGTCACGTGGGATTCTTTGTAGTAAAACCAGGGGCGCAAATTTTCTGCGGCGTCCTTCAGCCTCTTCTTTACCCACCCCCGGTCGTTCATCCGGTCCTCCCGCTCCTGGGCCGCGAGGTAGAGCACCGGGGCGTAGGCGTCCCCCCACTGGTTCGCCAGCTTCGCGTCGCGGCCGTAGCGGTCGGCCAGGCGCCCAAGGGTGTACTCCCCCTCCCCCGGATACCAGGCGCCTTCGCCGCCCACCAGCCAGGTCTCCTTGACGTTGAATTCGGACACCTGTTCTTCGGCGTACTCCCGGACTTCTGCGTCCTGCTCCGATGGCTCCACGCCTGTCAGCGCGGTCTGGGCGGGCATGGCCGAGTAAAAGGCCCCGAACAGAACCGTCAGGGCAACCAGGACGATAATCACGATGGCCACCGGCCAGCCGACCGCCCCGATAAGGGCGGCGATCCCCTTCACCAGGAACTTCCCGGCGGCTTTCACCGCCGCCTTCGTGCCTCTCTTCAGGGCATTCTTCGCGGCGTGCTTCGCAATCCCCTTTCCGGCCTCCCGCGCCCGGTCGAAGGGGGTGTTTTCTTCGTCGCGGTAGTACACGCACCTTCATCCTCCCAAGAAAAAGAAGCCCCCGGCTTTTGACCGGGGCTTGGTATCTTACCGCTTTTTTATCATTCTTCCAGCCTCCTACAGGTTTCTCCTAGGCGAGCGCAACCTGCCCGCTTCTGCATCCGAGCTCCGAGAGGCCACGGCTCAAAAATACAAGCGGGATTCCCCGCTCCCGGGCGAGCTCCTTGGCGGCGCGGACGG
>JABLXW010000041.1 GCA_013177945.1 Bacillota bacterium | reverse complement strand
CAGTTGCCGGAGGTTCGCCCACCCTTCCCCGTCCAGTTCAAGGCCGTACTTCCACGGGGCATGCCTCAAGGCGTAGGAGATCTGTTTACTGAGCTTTTTGTAATCCACGGAAACCTTCCCCCTTCCGGAGATTTTCGGCAGCAGCAATCGAGTCTATTATAGCACTCCGCTTCTTCTGAGCAATCCCGCAAGCGGAAAAAGCAACCGCCCCAGTTTGCGTCTAATCAGCTGGGTTCAGCTTGCGCAGCCCCCGGTTTTGCCCGTTTAAGACTGCCATATCATGCCCCGTCATACTGTTGAATTTATTGCTCCGGTGTGCTGAGATATACTTCACAAAAATATTGCTGGGCAGAACTTCAAGGCCTACTGCAAAAGGAAAGCAGGCAGGCGGGAACTTGAAAGTTCGGGAAACTTGAAAATTTATGAAGAGTTAGCAGGAAATAGCCGACATGTGTCGAACAAGTATACCCTGAGTAGGATATTTGTCAGGATGTGGATGCCATTAGCCCGACAACTCCTCAAAGAACACTTCAAAGTATTAAAAGAATATTGAAAAAAGGGCCGGAAAAAATGCTTGCTGAAAGGATGGCCGCAAAAAGCAGGGATGCGAACAGGCAGGGGAAGAATTCCCTGCCTTTTTCTTTTCGCCTTTTTTCGACACTATTCGCATTAAGCTGCCACCTCTAGAAATTTTTTTACGCCACATCTTAAACCGTCCGCTGGTGACGGGACTCCCTGTGCTGTGCTTTTCGAAAGGGGTGCCGTTGCGGTGAACAGAGACGTGTCTGGTATTCCATTACTATTAAAAAGAGTAACCAGGAGCCTGGCCGTACCCTACCGGCCCGGGAGAAGATAAGCATGAGGGGCAATGCGGCTTTTAAGGGTGAGAACGCGGAGGTTCTGATTGCTACCCTCGGCGTGGAGCCCCAGGTGGTGACCATCACCCTCGACCGGCTTTTGGCTCATGGGCGCTTCATCGGCGAAGCCGCGGTGGTTTACACCCTGGGCCCCGGCGTGGGGGAGGCGCTGGCGGCAGTCGAGGCTGAGTTCGCGAAAGGCTTCTATCCGGGCGTGCAGTTGCGGAAAGCGCCCGTCGTTTCCGCCAGGGGGCCGGTCGTTGACTTCCGTAGTGAAGACGACCTGCGGGCGCTGCTGCGCACCCTGTACGTGGAGGTCCGGCGCGCCCGCCAGCACGGTGTTACGGTGCACCTGTGCATTTCGGGTGGCCGCAAGGTTATGGGAATTATGGGCATGGTAGTCGCCCAGCTGCTTTTCGGCCCTGAAGATTGCGTCTGGCACCTGGTCACCGAAGGCTGGCACCCGGGCGCAGAACGCCGGTTGCACCTATCGCCTGCGGACAGGGTCTGGCTGGTCCCGGTACCGGTGTTGCGCTGGGCCGAGGCCGGTACCCTTGTACGGACGGTGGCGGAGTTAGACGAGCCGGCGGAGGTGGTGGCCTGGTACGAGCGGCTAAGCCGTAATGCGCAGATGAAGCGGAAAAAGGAGTTCGTCCGTTACTGGCTCACCAGAGCCGAGCGTGAGGTGGTCCGGCTGGCGTGCCGGGGCCTTGACAACGCCAGTATCGCTAAAGCACTCGGCAAAAGCGAGCAGACCGTAGCCAACCAGCTCCGCAACGTTTACGAAAAGCTCAGGGAATGGCTCGACTACCCGGCGGGCAACGTGGACCGCAGCGTGCTGATCGCTGAATTTGCGCCCTATTTTGTTCTGGCGGAGGCGGAGGGGTGAGCCGCAAAGCGTCAGATTTGTCACCTGCTGGCGGAAAAGTGTCTGAAAGAAACTTAAGGAGGAAATAGATGCTGTGGATGGGACAATAATGATCTCTCTCATTGGTGAACAGCCGATACCGAACCTGCTGGCCGTGCTTTACGCGCAGCCCCAGCATGCGGTTCTGGTCTGCACAGAGCGCACCAAAGCAGTTAGTGAACGCTTGTGTTCGGTCCTCAAAGAGCGCGGTATTTCAGTTAAGGATAAGCCTGTTGATGTTGATCCTTATAATATGGCTAAGATCGAGAGCAAGCTTAAGTCGGTTGTTAGGGAAGAAAACTGGCCTCCGGATAAGATTATTTTTAACCTTACAGGCGGCACCAAGCCTATGGCGCTGGCGGCTTACCGCCTGGCGGAGCAGCTTTCCTGCCCGTTTCTTTACGTGCAGAGCGAGGGAAAGAAAAGCGTAGTATACCATTACCGGTTCTTAAAGCGCGGCCCGGAACTCGAAAAAGCAGACGAGGTTCCACCGGTGCTCGACATCGACCTTTACCTGAAAGCACATCTAGAAGGCTACACGGAAACCGACGAATTCAAGAACGAGTTTGAGCGAATGGTGCATGCGGTATTGCGGTCGGAACTTGACGAAGTAAAGAATTCGGTTAAACCGGTGCCAGAACTTGGCGGTCTAGAAATCGATCTCGTCCTTCGCTGCGGCAACCGCGTGGGAATTGCCGAAGTGAAAACCGGCAAGAAGGCTAGAAGTAAGGAAGGTATCGAGCAGATAATCACCGCCGCCGAGCAGCGCTTCCTGGGGACCTATACCGAAAAGTTTCTCATCTTAGACCGGGAATACGAACCGAACAACCGGCAGCTCGCTGATGCCCACCGGATCACAGTAATCGAACTTCCCTCGGCGCAAAGCGGAAAGTTGTCAGAAGAAGATAGAAGAAAGCTGGTCAATACGGTAAAGAGGGTATTAGGAGGGTAGAAGATCTTGATTCTCCTCAACTTTTCCCATCCCCTTACTGCGGAGCAGTTGCAGCAACTGGAAGAGCTTGCCGGAAAAAAGGTAGACCGGGTGATCGAAATCGACGCCCAGATCGATCCCCAGCAGCCCATAGTTCCTCAGGTTATAGCTATGGCCGACCGGGCCGGGCTTACGCCGCAGGAGTGGCAGACGCTGCCCTTACTAGTCAACCTGCCGTCTCTGAACTTCAGCGCGGTGACGCTCCTGGCCGAGCTGCACGGGCGTTGTGGCTACTTCCTGCCGGCGGTGCGCCTGCGCCCCGTACCAGGCTCCGTACCGCCCCGCTTCGAAGTGGCCGAGATCCTGAACCTGCAGACCATCCGCGAATGCGCCCGGGGCAGGCGATGAGGCGAGATTACGATTGCTTACAAGCTCAATACAGGCATCTGGCTGCTCAGTACGGTAAGACAAGGATGCCTTCATAGTTGGGCCACTGACAACCTTTTTAGTTGTGAGCAAAGTATGAAAGCTGATAAAGTGCGAGGAAGGTGACAAACAGCGTGGAAAAGAGAGCGAGCAAGTTAGCGTGGGGCATCGCTTATTGCTTAGCTTATGAACGGGGGCTTGCCCCTCCCGAATTAGAACGACTTAGGGAACTCGTAGAAGCCGACCATATGCCTCAAGGAACAGAAGGGGATGTTGTAGCGTCTATCGCCGAAGCCGCCCGTCTGATTGTGACACCTCAGGATGACCAGCAAGAACGGTTCCAAACGAAAGATGCGCTTCAACGCTGCCGCCTGGTGCAACTTAGTGAGCGGTTGAACTCACCCCGCGTTGCCGTGATCATGGGTGGGGCCACGAAAATAAAACAATATGTCTTCGAATCTGCCAAGCTGCCAGAAATTCGCGGCGCGAGTGGATTGCTGGACCGCATCAACCTCCGCGACATCCCTGCTCTTTTCGCCCAGGAACCGGACTGGCTCAAGCAACTACGCTGCAGGTCTGAGATTGATGAGGGAGAGATAGCGGAAGCTCAGCAGTTAGTAAAACAGGTCAGGGAATGGTTTTATGCTTGCTATGGTGTTGAACCACCAGATTGTAAGGAGTGCATCATCTATGCTAACGGCGGTGAGGTGTTCGCTTTTGCCCCGCTGAAGCTCGCCGCCTTTCTTGCCGAAGCTATTGAGTGCCTTTACACGAGGCAGACGCTGATTGCGAACAGCGTGGCGGTCTGGCGTTCCTGCTCACTGCTGGAGCTGCGGTTTGGGTTGCGCCCCCTCGAGTTCTGGGCGGATGACTTCGATGCTGTGGCGAACGAATCCTTGAAGGATTTGCTGCACGATTACTACGGTGAATCCTTCTTCTCCCGTTCCCGAAAAACTTTCGGCGAGGTCGCAGCAGGGCTGGCGCTGGAAAAATTACGTCGGCGAGAGGGCAATAGAGTAGACAATAGAGTTCCAAAGCCCGTACCTCATTTGGAGACCGTACCTTATGCAAGGCGTTGCCAAAGCTGCGAGCGGCGAAACGCGGTTGTGAAACGCCGTTTTGAGGGAGAAGAGGTAGGCGAGTGGTTGTGCGAGCCTTGTGCTCGGAAAAGAGTCTTCGGACAGCGAGCAAAGAAAGAAAGTCCCAAGCAAACCGGCTGGTTCAAAGATGCCGGATTCAGCTGGGAACCGCTGGAAGCGAAGGCGTGGTCAGGCACCTTTGATGAATGGCTGGAGGAGCATTCTGTGCTAAAGCAAGCCTATTATGCCGATGCCAGGCGAGCGCAAGCTCCCGACGACCTTGATGACATTGCAAAGGCCTCTGAGCCGGAAGACTTCATCGGTGTTATTTATGCAGATGGTAATAACATGGGGGCACTCCTGGAAGAGCTGAAAACTCCTGCCGACTACCAGGAATTTGCCGAAGCTGTCTATCAGGAGACGATGAATGCAACCTTCACCGCTCTGGCAACGCATTTGCGTCCACGCCGTTTGCACCCAAAGAAAGATCGGTGGCTGCATACCTTCGAGGTCCTGAGCATCGGCGGCGATGATGTGTTTTTGATCGTTCCAGCCCATGTTGCCTTACCAGTCGCCATTACCATTGCTCAAGAAGCGGAAAAGGCGTTGAGCAGGTATCCCATTACTCAACAAACCAAGGACTATCAATGGCGACGGGTGCATCGGATTCAAATGCAGAACGAAAGAGGGCCGGCCGTACAGTCAAAAGTCAGCCTTTCGGCCGGAGTTGTTATCGCCGAGCAGCACACCCCTATCTTTTTCCTAAGGCAACTGGTGGAAGAGCTGCTAAAATCGGCAAAGGCGAAAGCAAAGCGGCTGCGTGACGAGGATTATTACGGAGCGACGATAGACTTCCTTGTGCTCAAATCCACTGGAATGATCGCTACGAACATCCGTGATTTTCGTGGAAGGGTACTAAAACGCAACAACTTGCACTTAACAGCTAAGCCCTACACAGTGCCAGAGCTTCGCGCTTTGCTTGATGCAGTGAAGGCGCTTAAGCGAGCGGATTTTCCAAGGTCCCAGCTTTACAGGCTCCGCGAACAGCTTGAAAAGGGGTGGCTGGCGTCCGTAGTGGAGTACTTTTATTTTCAAGCCCGTCTGCGCCATTCTGAAGAGGTGCGTAAAGCCCTAGAAGGGGTGTGGACCGGCACCGAACAGCATGGGTGGCCAGGCAACATCGGCCTTTGGATGCGCCGGGAAAATGACGAACCGGATAAGTATGAGTATAAGTTCGAGACCGTGCTTGGTGATTTGGTGGAGATTTATGATTTTGTTCCAGAGAGGGGGTTGCAGGGTGTCGGGTAAGTCGGTAAACGTTAGCATTGCTTTGGTCTTCCAGACTCCTCCCAGCGTTGCAGCAGCGGGTGCATTAAGCAGCATTGCCGACCGTGTAGTTGAGCGGAACGCAAAAGGGCAGTTTATTATCCCTGGCTCGCAGGTAAAAGGGAAGTTGCGTCATGCGTGTGAGCAACTTTTGCGTGGCATGGGAAAGAGCATCTGTGAGCCACCCCGCGCCGAGACGATGTGTCCCAACGTACCGGGCATTGACTCACCATGCACGCTTTGCCGTATCTTCGGAAGCCCTGCCTATCCTAGCCTGCTGCGCTTTCACGATTTGGTTTTGGACATGGACGGCGTGGAACTGGGTTGCGAGCCGCCTGTTCCCTCTTTTCGCGCCATGATCGGCATGAACAGGCGACGGGCCACGGTTGCTGAAAGACGGCTTTTCCTGGTGGAGACGGCGCCCTACTTTCCGGGGTTGCGCTTTTTCAACGCCGAGGCCATCAGCGGCACCCTTGACAGCGAGGCGCAAGTTAAGCTGCTTCTGGCGGGTCTGAAACTCATCCCCGCCTGGGGTGGAATGAAGTCGCGGGGCCTGGGTTGGATAATACGGCGGGAAGAAGAAGGGCGCATTAGATTCGGTGTGGAAGCATCGGCGGTTTTCGACGGGAAACCGGTAGAAATGACCGATTGGCGGGAGGTGAGGCGTTTGTGGAGCGATTAAGGGTTGAGATTGAGGCAGAGTCGCCGCTCTGCTTCAGTGAACGGCGTCCTGCAGGGCAGTTCCGAGAAAGCATGCATTATGTTCCCGGTTCGGTGCTGCGGGGCGCTGTGGCCGATTTGATGCTGAGGGATAACCTGGAAGGCAGTGCCGAATTCAAAGCGCTTTTTAACAGCAGTCACCCTGCGGTTTTCACTAACGCTTACCCCGCGCCTTACGTGTTCCCGGCGACAGCGGTGTCGTGCAAAGTTGAAGGCGGCCTGCGCGGCGAGGGGAAACACGGAGTTATAGACACCCTGATAGAGCAGCTCTGTTTCGAGGCGCTAAAACCGGCAGGGTTGCTGTATCTGCCTAAGTGCGGCTACTTTCTATCTGCCGGGAGGCGCTGCGGCGCCAGGATGGAACGGCACTCCGGGTTCTATTACCGTGACGGAGACGCTTTTCGCCCCGGGAAAGTTACCCAGCGGTTGCTTACACGCGTGGCCATTAACCGCTGCAGGGCCGTTGCTGAGGATGAACTGTTATACTCGCCCATTGTCATCAGTGAAGGTAGTTATGACAGCGACGGCAAATACCGCCCCGCGATTTTTCTGGCGATCATCACAACGACTGCTCACGCGGATCTGCTTTCTCAATACCTCAGGCAAATCAGGCATTTGGGCAGCGGTATCTCGCGCGGCCTGGGGCAGGTGCGCTTGAAACCGGAAAAAATGACTGTGGATGATAACGAGCATCTTGAGCAGATCCGGCAGCGGAGACAGAAATTAAACGATGCTATTAGGGAATTTTGGAGCCTGTTAAAGGGACTGCCGGGTTGTGGCCAGCCTAAGCACAACCCCGATAACGGTACTTACTTCACCATTAACCTATACTCAGACGCCGTGTTGAAAGAAGACGGCTGGCTGCCAACGATGGTGTTGAGCGAGCGGATGCTTCAACGCCTGTGTAAGGTACACGACGACTCGCTCCAGCTTGTTCGCGCTTACAGCAGCTATGACTACCGCGGTGGTTGGAACGTGGCGTGGGGACTGCCGAAGGATGTGGATGTTGTGGCGTCAAGGGGGAGCGTGTTTCTCTTCTGGACGAAGCATCCTGAGCAGTGGGATAAGGCACTGCTTGACATGGAGCGATGGGGCATCGGAGAGAGAACGGCGGAAGGGTTTGGGCAGGTGCGCGTATGTGATGAATTTCATGTCTTGGCAAGGAGGGAACATCCGGTATGAGTGGTCGCAAGGAGGCAAAGGAAATAAGGGAATTGCGCACGCGTTTGGTGTTGGAGCGGGCGATTAATCGGCGGTTGGATAAACTGTTACGGGCTGCCGGGCGGCAAGTCTGTTTGCTGCAGGGGGACAAGACGATGCGGGAGAACCAGATCCGCAACGTCTTGGATGTGGCCATGTCTAATCCAGGCATCGACGTGGTAACGAACTTTATTCGTTATCAGATGGGGCGCAGCGGGGGGAACCAGGCGTGGTTGTACAACAACTTCGGGCAGAAAGTTGTAGAGGATATTGAAAAGGGTGTGGTTCCCGGAATTGCCGCCGAGGTGGCAGATGAGGTGCATCAGGAGGTGCAGGAGGTGGATCGGGATGAAGTCATGCATGAAGCTCGCCTGCGCCTGGTGCGTCTTTACTTAGGTTACCTGAACCGATGGTTCTACTATGGCTCAAAAACGCAACGTTGGGACGATATTGCGGAGGCAACGAAGGAGGCAGATAGCAATGTTCGATAGATTCCGGAGCCGCCTCGAACTATCCGGCTGGCTTACTGCTGAGACCGCCTTCCGCATCGGTGCAGGGCGTTCGACAGAAGTAGTCGGTACCGATCTGCCGGTGGTGCGGGATGCTCTTGGCAGGCCTTACATTCCCGGCTCCAGCTTCAAAGGCGTGCTGCGTTCGCGGCTGGAAAGCCTGGTGCGGGCAGTCAGCAATAATCGTAAGGTTGTGTGCAATCCTGCAGAGAGCGAGGAATGGTGCATCACCGCACAAGACATGCAGGAATTTAAGGAGAGGGTGCGCGAGGTCGATGCACGCCAGCGTGACGAAGTCTTAACAGAGCGCATTATAAGCGAGAGCTGTCTGCTTTGCCTCACCTTCGGCTCACCGTGGCTGGCATCCAAAGTATTGGTGCGCGATTTACTGGTGGACGAAAGCCTGTGGTTTGGCCAGTTTCAGATCCGGGACGGCGTCGCGATTGACAGAGATACCGAAACGGCGGCTGAAGGCAAGCTCTACGACTATGAAGTTGTTCCGGCAGGCACCCGCTTTGGTGTCCGATTGCTCATGGAGAACGGCGAGCCGTGGCAGTGGGGGATGCTCTTTATTGGACTGAAAGAATTTGAGCACGGTTACGTTCCTATTGGCGGCAGCAAAAGCCGCGGTTTAGGTTGGGTCAGGCTGAACTGGGAGGAGCGTAAGCTGTTTTTACTTGACGGTGAAGAAGGTGAGGCCCGCCTCGAGAAACTCATTCGCTTTCTGGACGGTGAGGGGTTTGAGGATGTGGGCGATCAGATGGTGAGGACGTGGATTGAGGCCTTCAAGAAGAAACTTGCAAAGGCAGCAGGGCAGGTGATGGTCTGATGTTCAAGCAGCTTTACAACGAAGCGACATTAACGTTGCGCATCGAGCCGGAGGGCCCCATGCTTATCAAAGCCGGCGAGGGCGGCGCCGACCCGACCCGACCCGACATGGAGTTCGTGCGGACGATCTATCAGGGCAGGGAAACTATCTATCTGCCTGGCAGCAGTTTGAAAGGTGTCATCCGGGCGCACTGTGAAAGGCTTGCCCGCACCGTACAGCCTGATGATGTAGCCGGGGAACTCTCCAAGCGGCGGTTGAGCTGCGATCCTCTCCACGAGAAGATTTCCTGCAGCCAGCAGTGGGAGAAGGAAAAGGAAGATCTGGCAGGCAAGGCAGAAGAAATTTACCGCCGTTCCTGTTTTGTTTGTCGCTTGTTCGGAAATACAAGGCTTGCCAGTCGTATGCGGGTGACCGATGCCTATCCAGATGACCCCGAGAGGGTAAAGACTGAGGAGCGTAACGGTGTCGCCATCGACCGGGTATTTGGTTCGGTTGCCGTTGGGCCCTTCAACTACGAGGTGGCGACCTCAGGAACATTTACCTGTCGGATTCAGGTGCGCAACTTCACCATCGCTCAGCTTGGGCTGCTGGCTTTAGCGCTACGGGATTTTGAGATGCAACGCGTTGGTGTAGGTTTTGCCAAGTCGCGAGGGCTAGGCATGGTAAAAGCGTGCGTTACAGAGGTTGCCTTCCGCTATCCTGCTTGTACGCTGAAGGAAACGCTAACGTTGCCGGGCAGCAACAAACCGGGCACTCCGCCCACTCAACTGGCAGGCGCGGGAAAGTTTATACCGGGTGAGAGTTACGGGCTGGACGACGGCGATAGTATTGCCCTGCCTGATGGTGTGGTGTTGACTGCTGACGATTGGGGCGAGCCGTATGTGACGCTCACAGACGATGCTCAGATAAAGGCGCTCTGGCGCGAGTGCGTAAAGGCATGGCGGCAGGTTGTTGAGCAGGTGGTGGGCGGAAGATGGTGACGACCAGGCAGGGAGTTGTGCTCCGACATCCGAGGCTGAGCTACGCTGAGGTAGCTAAGTTGCTGGTGGAGCGAGTCTCTAATGCCCAGAAGGCATGGTATCTTGTCACCCGCGTCACGGAGACTGCCTTTGGAAGCTTCGACAGTTCGGTGGCGCCAACGCTGGTAGTCGAGTGGACGCAGGGAAGTGTTTTCTGTGCTACCTGTGAGGTCCGCTGGAAGCGGCCATCAGACAGCGAGCATAACGATGTACTCGTGCTGTGCGAAGACGCGACACTGCAATTGGAAGGCTTCCAACAGATCGGTGTTAAATGGCAGGTTGCTCCGCCGGGCGAACGTGCGATGTTCATGGCTTGGGGAAGGCCTGACCGGATGGCTCCGCATCTCCGTATGGAGAGCCGCCTGCCGCGGCGTTTGTGCTATCCTGCAGAGTGTAAAGAAGGACGGCTGCTCTGTCTTTACTATTGCACCTCATCAGGGGAGGTACAATTCCTTCGATTAAAGGGGGTGAGATAGATGGCTTTTCGCGGTCCCCAAGAACCAAAACCGTATGACTTTGTCCCCTTACCCGACCGGGTGGAGCGGGTGAAACCTGCCGGGCATGACAGCTTGAAACGGGGGCTGTTGAGCGGTGTCATCATGGGTGAACTGGTGGCGCTCACCCCGGTACACGTGGCCTCCGGAAGTATCGAACTGACCGGTAGTGGCCGCATTCCGCTGGTCAAAGCCCATTTCCGCATAGGCGGCAAAATCGCTATTCCAGGCTCTTCGCTGAAGGGCGCGGTGCGCAGTGTGGTGGAAGCAATCACCCGCTCTTGCGTACGGGTGCAGTCTCGGACTCTACGAGACAGGATACCGCGCGAGTTTGAGCCGTGCAAAAGTAATGACGAGAATGCCTTGCTTTGCCCGGCTTGCCGCCTGTTCGGGGCGATGGGCTATCAGGGGCAAGTAAGGTTTGTTGACGCATTGTTAATTCAGGGAAAGTTGACCACTATACTTACCCCGTCTTTGTTCGCTCCGCGTACCCATGCCCGCGTTTATTACGACCGTAGCGGGACAGTGATAGGGCGCAAGTTTTACTTTCACGGGCAACCCGCCAAAGGCAATGTGCCTTTGGAAGTATGCGAAGCCGGGAGCCGTTTTCGGCTGCGTGTGGACTTTACCAACCTAACAGGACCGGAGTTGGGTGTATTGCTGACAGCTTTGGGTCAAGGCAACCCACCTTTCGTCCTCAAGCTGGGCGGTGCCAAGCCTGCCTGTTGTGGTTCAATAGAGGTTAGGATAGAATCCGTGGAAACGCGGGATATTGCCTCCGATGCCTTAGCTTTCGACAGTTCGGTGAGCAAGGCTGACCGTAACGACTTAGTTGCCGAAGCAAAAAGTTTGTTAGTAAGCCCCAATCTGGAACGATTGCATGACATTTTCTGTGAAGATAGACAGCGTTCCTGCCCTTCCCAAAGTTATTGAAGCTAATGGCAAGTTGAGGTCAGAGGGCATGGAGTTGCTGAATGTCATATTGGCAGCCATTTGCAACTGGTTGAAAAATCGTTCAAGCGAAAGAATCCGAATCTGGAAAGACGGTGTAGCAGAATACCGCCATGCGCGCAGATGGCTGTGGAGGGCACGTTTAGCTTCGTCTGAAGATGAACGCCAAGATGCGCTAGAAGAAGCAAGGATAGCGATCCGCCAGGCAATCAGGATCGGTATGCCTGATTCAAAGGAATGGTTTGAAGTTGCTAGCTTAGCCGAAGAGCTGGAGGAACTTCATTATGCCGCCATGGCTTATCAGAAAGCGGCATGCAGTCGCTCTCCTGTGTCTGTAGAAGCAACTGTTCGCCTTGCGGCACTGCGGGCGAAGGAGGGACGAAAGGGCGAAGCAAAGAGAATAGTTTCTAGGGCACTCAAATTGAATCCCCATCACCAGGAAGCAAGGGAGCTTGCACAGGAGCTTAGCCGAGAAGAGATTTAATAAAATCTCGATGGGGGGTGATTGATATTAACGACGCAATGTGGCGAGTTGCTGACGTCGTTGCGCGCGAACTGGTCGAGCGTGACTGTGACCCAAACGAGGTGCAGAAGGCCTTCGTATATCTGCGCACCCATAAGGATGGGGAGCGTTTCTTTCGCTTCTTAAACATGCTGGTGCAGCATGGACGGTTTCTGGTGCGCAGCAGCCGGACGTTGGACTATTACAAAGTGATGCTGGAAGTTTGCCGCCGGCACTTAACCGGGTATCGGTCTGACGCTGCGGCAATGCAGCAAGTGCTGGGATGGGCGGTGCGGTTGATGCGTTTCTACATAGCACAGCAGGTGCACGAAATACATGAGGCTCCAATGCCGCGCCGACAACCACCTCAGCAGAGACAGCAGCGACGGCGGCGTTGAACGGGAGGGATACCATGGGCGTCTTCCATTTCATGGGCGTGGGGCGCTCGCCCGGGGCAGTCACAGCGACAATTTCGTATCTGGCAGACCGCTACGAACGTTGGAATGATACCGACGCAGCGTTCTTTGCCACCGTCGGGTGAATTCGCCCAACAGGGCAAGCGCGGTGATGTTCAAGCTCTTGTGTTTTTCACCACCCGCGAAGTGATCGAAGGGTGAGAAAACGGTCTCTGCCGGGAGTACATTGAGAATCCTGCTGGTCAAACACGCGGCACGGTAAAGTGGGGAGATCCGATGCCTAAAGTGCTGAAGCGAGTGCTGCTGGATGACTTAAGGCGGGTAGCAAGGGGTAGGAACGAGGTGCCGCTCTACTGGTGTGAGATCAACCGCACGGACCCGCAGGTCACTTTTGAGCGCGTTGCACGAGTCATGCACGCCTCCAAGCCGCCAGGGGAAGTAGGTAAGAAATCTGGATTAACCTGACGGGCGGGACCAATGTCCTCACCTTGCCCTTCAGCTTCCTGCTGCGCTGCTGGGCGGCCCTGCCTGTCTATACTATCTTCTCTCCGACGACGATCGGTGCCTGCACCATACCACGCCGAAGCGTGACCTTGGTACGGAACGCGACCGCTTCTGGGTGGACATCCCCGTTATTTACCTGCGGTTGGATGACCGAGCTCGCGCTATTCTGGAAGTGTTAGAGGAAGCAGGCCGGCCCTACGCGATGAGGATTTGTTGTCGCGACTCAAGAACCATTCCATTTTCTGGACAGAGTTTCAGGCGCTTGACTTGAGCGAGTTCCGTCGGGACTATCTGTTGCCGATGGCAGGTCAACAACTGCTCAGCCGCGTAGACGAGCACACGGTCACGGTCGGACAGCAATGGGCAGTGCTTAAACGGTACTATTGGACCATCGCGGACCTGCGCCGCCCTGACAGTGAGGCGGAAATGAATCTACGTGCTTTAGCGAAAAATCAAGACTGGTTTCGTGAAGATGTAATTACCTTGGAGCTAATCTCCACGCTGCGAGGTGCGGATGATATCAGCTTGGTTTTCACTTCTCGGTCTGTTTTTGCGGTTCATTGTTTTCCGCCATCGTGATCACAGAAACCGATAAGATTGTCATCACCAAGGACTGCGAGAGGCCGGACAAGCAGGACTGTAATAGCAGGCAATTGGCTGCAATTCCGCCGAAGACCGACACGAGTGAGCGGCTCTTAATGGTTACTCCCTTAAAAATTTGTCACAGGAGGTATTACCTGTGCAGCTTACTATCTTCTTCAGTGCCCCGGGGCCGGTGGCCGTTCCCGTTCAGTACGGCCATTTGCTCCAGGGGCTGATCTATCGCTATATGGATAATCCGGTGCTCAGGAGCTATCTGCACGAGCAGGGCTTTGCCCTGGAGAAGCGCCGCTTTAAGCTCTTTACCTTTTCGCGGCTCTTGGGGCGTGATGTGCGTTACGACCAGGCGGCCGGCCGGCTGGTGCTCACCCCACCGCTGCGCTTAGTTGTCTGTTCCCCCATCCCCTTCATTCTCCAGGAACTCGGTACCGGTTTTCTCCGTAAGGGGCAGGTGCGGCTCGGAGATGCCCAGTTGGAGGTGAAAGAGTTCGCAACTGCAGCCCCTCGGGTGAGACAAGATACCCTTCAGGTGCGGATGCTGTCGCCGGTGGTCGTTTACAGTACCCTTTCCGGCGCTGACGGGCGGAAGTTTACGTATTACTATTCGCCCTTTGAGCCGCGCTTCACCGAACTGGTGGCAAGTAACCTGGCGAAAAAACACCTTCTGGTCTACGGGCGCCCGGCACGAGCGGATGGGTTCACCATCCGGCCGGTGCGGGTAGAAGACCGGGACCTGAAGGTAACCCGTTACAAAGAAACCGTCGTCAAAGGCTGGATGGGCGAATACGAGCTTTCCGGCGACCCGGCGCTCTTGCAGGTTGCCCTCGACGCCGGCCTGGGGGCAAAAAACTCCCAGGGCTACGGCTGCTGCACCCCGGCGGAATAGCTCCGCTAACCTGCTGCGTCAAGAGGAGGGAGATGGTCCGATGCTTATAGTGCTTAGCACCATCGGTCCCACCACGTACAAGGAGATTGAATATTGTTGGGCACCCCACGGGCAGGAACCCCGGACCTATCGCACGGCCCTTTTCCCCTTGGCTGTAAACGTTTTATTCCAACCGGAGAAATTCCTACTCATGGTCACACCCGAGGCCCAGGCCCACGAAAACTACCATGAGATGGAGCGTACACTTGGCGAACGTTTACAACCGGTGCCTATACCCCTGGGCAGGACCGAGGAGGAACTCTGGCAGATCTTCGACATTGTATCTGATGCCGTCCCGGAGGGAGCGGGGGTTATTTTCGACGTGACGCACGCCTTTCGTTCCCTCCCGTTCGTGATTTTTGGCGTCATCAATTATCTCAGACGGACCAGGGGAATCCGCCTGGAGCGCATCATCTATGGAGCGTACGAGGCTAGAGAGACCGGACCGGACGGGGTGTCGCGCGCCCCTGTCTTCGATCTGACCATGCTGGTGGATCTGCATGAATGGCTACAGGCGGTAGAGGCCTTTACCGTTCGCAGTGAGGGGGAAAGACTGGCGGATTTGCTGGCGGAGGCGCACCGCCGACCATGGCTTTCTGGTGAGCGGGGTGAAGGCGAACTGCCGCGCCAGCTCCAGAGGATGGCGAGATGTATTAAGGAGTTTTCTCAGTCCGTGCGGTTATTGCGGCCTTTGGAAGCGCTGGATGCAGCGGCCAGAGCGCAAACCCTTGCACGGCAGGTGGAGCAGGAAGCAGCGCGCTGGGCGAAGCCCTTCAGGCACGTTCTTTCTCGCCTTACCGACGAGCTTTCGCCTCTGACAGCAGATGATGCACGGGCACTTGACGAGGAGGGGCTCCGGTGTCAACTGTCGCTCATCAGGCACTACATTGAAAAGGATCTTATCGTTCAGGCCGTGCTTATGGAACGCGAATGGCTGGTTAACTGGCTGGCCTGGCGTGCGGGGTTTGGTAAGTGGCTGAACCGGATGGTCCGGGAAGAACTGGAGCGTGCACTGGGGCTTGCGGTACAGAGTTTGAAAAAAGATAAGGTAACCGAGGCTTCTGTTCCTTCGTGGTATGATCTCCTGCCAGAAGCGCGTGAAGTGACCGAACTTTGGGAACAGTTGACTAATCTGCGCAATGATGTGGCCCATTGCGCCATGAACGATTGCCCGGCATCTCCGGAAAGCGTAATTGGTAGGGCAAAGCAAATGGTTCAGGAGTTAGAACAGCTGTTAACAGATGGTTGTCAGGGTGCGTTCTAGTATAAAAGCCGAGAATCACACCAAAATCCACAGCTTCTCTATAGTAATCGGCTACCACTAAGAATATTAGTGCCATATCTCGGCAGGAACTCCGTTATCTGCTAAGGTATGGAGTGGCAGGCTGCTGCTTTTCATTACGTGTGAGGATGGATACTTGGCAGTAACGATTAGCGAAGGAGGTGACTTAATGGCTGGTAGGAATATTTCCAGGAAGCAACCGGAAATTCAGGTTCAACTTGATCAGGAGCATCCTACAGGGAATTTCTGGGTAGACAACGGTTTGGTAGCTTTGTGCGATTTGGTGGGCGAAGGAACCTATCCGGTTGATAAAATCCTGGAAGAGGTCCAGCAGCGTCTATTGCAGAAGACGGGCAACGTAGGCGAATACCTCGACGAGAATACAGGGGAATTGAGGGAGTATGAGAAGGTAAATTGGGTTTACCCTACCAATCTTTTTATCAAGGTTTCAGGCAACGCGCCTAAAAAGAAGTTCAGCGGCAAAGAGTATCCCATTCACCCTCCTTGCTTCGAGCTGGGCCTCCGGTTCAGCAAAAATCAGAAATACTGCGATGTTTGCGGGGACCTTGCTCCTGTAACCGATGCCAAAATGTGGATGTTCCCTTTTATTGTCGATCCTGGGAAATTCGGCAATTTTTATTCCAGGGGAAAACGGGGTATCAATTTATGTCCACGATGCGCCGTGGCAGGGGCAGCAGGATATCTAAACTGGCTTTGGGTGGCCCAAGGAAGGGACGCGCTGCATTTCTTCCTCTTCCACAGCGATTTAGACGAAATAACCCGTCTCCGGCGGGAAGTATTGCACCCTTTAAGCTTATTAAGAGAAAGCAGAGGGGGCAATATTGGGCTTCCTTTCTCCGGCCCTTACCTGCACGAGACAACTTTAGGTTTGCTGCTGGAACTCTTTTCCCACGTGCGGCGCTCGGAACACCTTTCTGAAGAAGGAAGAAAATTGCTGGCCTCCCTTCTGGGGGCGGAGGATTCTTTGCCTCCAGCTCCTCTCACCCTGTATGCAATTACGGGAAAGCCAGGACAGGCATTTAACATGCAAGTCTTCCGCGAGTTTTCCCATCTCCACGCGCTTTATCGCCTTTACGAAGCCTGGATAAAGGCATTGGGGGGCGACAACCCGCAGCGTACTCTGACGAATGTCTTCCGCCAGTTTCAGACGAGGGAGGGGAACCAGTACAACACTTTGTGGCGGGAAAAGATAGCCTGGGCCGTGCTGGAATTTAGTGATCCCTTACCCTACGTGGAGGCCTTTCTGTTTGACGCCCGGGCCAAAGAGAAGAATCCGTTCCCTCTGTCCTGGGGGACGGAACCTGTATTAGACCATTATGCCAAGGAGGTATTGAATGTGGATGAGAATCTGCTAAGGGTGCTGGGTGGCTTTGGCCACAGCCTCGGGACTGCGGCCCACGAAAAAAATGAGATGGGGCTCCTCTATGGGCTGCGGAATGCCAAGAACCTGGAGGAATTCTTACGTGTTTTAAATGACATCCAGTTTCGGCTTGAGCTGACTGTGCCCGAAAAGCTGCTGGAGATAGGGCAGGGAGAGCGCGTCGCTGGCAGCCCGTGGGTGCGGGTTAAAACTATGCTTTCCATATATGCCATGAACAACTATCTCCGGGCCGAGAAAGGCCCTAAACCTGAACAAGGAGGAAGTGCCAATGAGCAATCTGCAGGCGAGTAAAGCTGTTGCCCTGGGTTATTTGATGAAGGTATCGGCGGGCAACATCAATGCTTCGCACACAGAAGGTAATGTGATGGTGGCGAAGAAGGTCACCCTGCCCGACGGCAGCTCTGTCCCCTATTTTTCCGGACAGGCACAGCGGAGGATGCTGCGCGACCGGATGGAAGAGCTGGGTTTTACCTTGTCGGAGACCTCGGCTCTGGTTAGCGGGCAAGAGGTTACCCCGCCTGTTCGCCCGTGGGAGTTTATAGACGAGGACCTGTTCGGGTATCTGGACCCCTCCGGTGGCCGTCGCCGGACTTCCCCCGTGCGGGTTTCAGCAGCTGTAGGTCTTTTCCCCTTCCAGGGTGACCGGGACCTGGGGACCCGCTCCTTCGAGCGCTTTGGTCAAACTATGGAGGCGGGGGGCAACATGTTCGAGACCGAGCTCTACGCCAATTTGTTTAAAGGAAATATGCTGGTGGAACTGGACAGGATAGGGATATTCAGTGACCTGGAGGTAGGGAAGCAAAAGGAAGTACCTGAAGGGGCAGAAAAGATAGAGAAAAACGGCCGCCAGTTCTATATCCTTTCCGCAGCGGAGAGGCAGCGCCGCCTCCAGGCCCTTCTTGAGGCCTTGGGCCTCCTCTGGGGTGGGGGGCGAACGGCCCGGATGCTCAGCGACCTTTCGCCGCGTTTCCTCGCCTACGCACGGCTGAAGGTAAAGCATCCGGTTTTCTTAGAGGCTTTACAGGCTCGTTTTGTTGAGGGTTCTTTTTACCTCAACCCTGACCCGTTGCTGGGTGCTTTGGAGAAGTTCAAAAACTATCAGGAAACAGTTATATTCGGGCTGGAAAGCGGATTTTTCGGCAATGAGGCGGAAATTCGGCAACAACTTCAGGATTACGGTCCTGTGTACACCGTCCATGGGGCGATAGCTAAGGCCAAGGAGGATTTAGGAAAGCTATGAACGTCCTCTGGGTAAAGGTGGCTGCGCCCGTAGCCTCCTTTCGCCGGCCGCTGGACCATAACTACCAGCGGACGTTACTTTTACCGCCTCCCACTACGCTTTTGGGCCTGGCAGGGGCGGCCCTTGGCCTCTCTGAAGGGGAACTCTGGCACAAGGGTCCTCCCTTACAGGGGCTGCTCGTTGCGGCCCTCGCTCTGCAAAAGCCTGGTGGTGCCCGGGACATGTGGACAGTAATGAAGATCAAAAACAATAAAATCACGGAACGTTCTCCCTATTTTCGCGAACTCCTTTTCTTTGCTCGCTACATGTTGCTTTATGGTGGCCCGACTGACCTGCTAGAGGCTTTGCAGGCTGCCTTTACAGACCCTGTATACCCTCTATCCTTAGGGCGCGAAGATGAATTAATTATTCTGGAAGATATGGGCCTGGAAAGGGCAGTTGCAGGGGAAGCCCGCTTTTTTGGCACCGTTATTCCAGGGGATCTCCGGCAGCTTGATTTTCGCTGGTTACCCCGGCCAGGGATTATTTTCGAGCCTCCAGTTGTAGAAGTTTTGCCTTTGGGTTTCGAACTTGACCAAAGGGGGATGCGTCATCCAGTAGGGGCCACGCCCTTTACTTTCCTCCCCTTTGATTTAGAAGTCGAAGTCCCCGGGCAGAAAGAGGTTTTTACCCTGGAGGCGCTGGAAGGGAGGAGCTTTACGTGGATGAATTCACCCTCCTTGGCAAACCGGATGTCCCCCTCCTGGTCCACCTGAGGGAGGTGACGGAACAGGGGAGAATACTGGCCCAGCGTTTGGGTCTTACTCCTGAGTTAAAGAAAAGAGCGGTCCTCGCGTGTGCTTTCCATGATTTAGGTAAAGCGACTCATAGTTTTCAGGCTCATGTCCGGGGGCGGAGGGGCAAGGCCTATCCCCATGCTCTGGCCTCTCTGCCCTTTGTGCTCGTTGCGGAGTTGCGTGCTTTTAAAATGCAGCCCCTTGCGGCAGCGGCTGTGGTTAGCCACCATTCTCCCTTAGGGCCGGAAGTTTATAAGGGATACTGCGGCCCGGATTATCACGGCGAGCTGTCTGCCTTTCTCGAGTCCCTGTGGGAATACTTGAGAGAAGTAGGGCTGGAAGAAGTCTTACCGTTCTTAGAGGAATGCCTCCTCTTTTACCATCGGGGAGAGTCTCCTGCTGCCCTGCTGGACGCAAGCCTACCTCTCGAGTCAACGAGAAAGAGCCTGCGAGGGGTATTTAAGGAACTTCCACCAAAGGACTTCGCCGACGTAAAAGCAGTTCTTCACCTTGCCGACTGGCTGGCATCTTCGAAAGAGCAGCAGGCTGCCGCTCTCTTTTTGCAGCAAGGCAAAGAAGCTGTCTCCGCATTTATCAGGGGAAAGGCCATCAGCCTGCGAACTTTTCAACAAAAGGCGGGTGAAGACCAGGGAACCAGGCTTTTGCTTCGGGCGCCTACGGGCACAGGTAAAACTGAGGCTTTGCTTCTCTGGGCAGGGGATACGGAGCGCCTTCTTTATCTTCTTCCTACCCAGGCGACCGCCAATGCCATGTGGCGCCGCTTGCGTAAAATCTATGGCGAGGAAAAAGTAGGCCTGGCTCACGGCAAGGCGGGGTATATCCTGCGCAAGGAGTCGGAGGAGAATCCTCTGGACCTGCGCCTCTTCGCTTCGGTGTTCGCTAAACCTGTAGTGGTCGGAACTCTGGACCAGTATCTATTGGCTCACCTCCACGGGCGGCACTGGGAGGAACGGCGGGCCCTTGCCCGCAGGGCCACGGTCGTGTTAGACGAGATTCATAGCTACGATCCCTATACCCTAGGTCTCCTTTTGGAAGCCTTAGCTAAGGAACCGCCGGCCCGTCTGGCATTGGCCAGCGCTACATTGCCCCAGATTTTAATGGAGCTCTTTGGTTCCGGGCCCCTCTTGGAGGCGGAAGGCCCTCTTTGGGAGCGCCGGCGCCATCGGCTTCACCTGCGTTCGGAGGCGTTAGATGATGCCCTGGAAGAAATTTTATCTTCCGCCGGGCAAGGGAAGACCGTTCTTGTCATAGCCAACACGGTAAGGCGGGCCCAGGAGATTTATCAAGCACTGCGGGAACGCGGCGGCAAACGGGTGCACCTGCTCCATTCCCGCTTTGCCTTCCGGGACCGCCAGAAGAAGGAAGAGCAACTCGAACAGGCAGAACCGGGAACTATTCTCGTGGCCACCCAAATTGTGGAAGTAAGCCTGGATATTTCTTACGATTCCCTCTTTACCGAGGTGGCCCCTGTGGATGCTTTAGTGCAGCGTATGGGACGAGTTAATAGAAGGGGGACAAACTCTGCAGCACCGGTTTTCGTATTTCAGCAATGGGACGAGGGCTCAGAAAAAATATATGGCAAGGAAATTCTAACCTGGAGCTGGGACCTTTTAAATGAATTGCCTGCGCTGCCGAGCGATAGGGATTGGGTTGCTGTTACCAATCGCCTTTATGAGGAATTAGCTTCTACCCGTTCCTACCGGCAAGATATGGAAGAAGGGCGCAAAACACTGCGCGAGGTGCAAGAAATATTAGGCTGCTACACAATAGATCTTTCGGACGAAGAGATGCGGGCCAAATTCACCACCCGCCGCGGGCAGCTTTCCCTTGAGGTTTTGCCTGGAGACCTGAAAGATGAGGCTTTTGAATTCATGGAAAGAAACGAGCGTTGGCGGATTGTGGAACTGCTGGTGCCTGTTCCGATCTATTGGCTGGCAGCTTTTTCTGAATGGTTCTCTCCTCTGCCCGATTTAGGATGTTTTCTTACAGAGCTTCCCTATAGTAAAGAAATAGGTCTGGCGCCGCCCGGTAAAGAGGAAGCCCCTTCGGGTATGGAGATGTGGTAAGGCCGGGTTATTTGCCATGTTGAGGAACGCTTCTACTTGATAACCTTAGGACAAAGGTATGAGGGTACAGAAGATGGCAGACCAAACGCCGGGTTATCCTGGTGATAGTGAGCAAGGTGGGTCCTCAAGAGACCAAGAAGAGGAAGAGGAGGTTCTGCGGGAAGCCCACAGCTGCCCAAGTTTCTCGTGTGGGCGTAACCAAGGAATGGAAGAACAGAGCTCTCTTATGGCAGGTCGGCCCGTCCATGTGCCCCCGGTTGTGGGGAGTTTAGTCAACGCCTATGTGATATGCCGTAGGAAGGCCTGGCTCATGTACAGGCAGATATCCCCGGATGAAGACAACGTGTTTTTACATATGGGGCGGCTTATCCAGGGCCAGAGCTATGGCCGCGAGCGCAAAGAAGTGCGCCTGGAACATTTGAGCCTTGACCTTATCCGGAGGGACGATGAGAACCTGATAGTGGCGGAAGTCAAAAAGTCGTCCCGGGCCCGGGCGGCTGCGCGGATGCAGCTTGCCTTTTATCTCTACGAACTGCGGGAGATGGGGATCGAGGCCAAGGGCGAATTGCTCTTTCCCGAAGAGCGACGGCGGGAGCGGATGGTCCTGGACGAAAGCCTGGCGCAGCAGGTGGAACACCTGAAAGAGAGCGTCCTGATGCTGGTTTTGCAGGAACAAGCTCCGCCGCCAGAAAGGACTTCTTTTTGCAATAAGTGCGCCTATACTGAATTTTGCTGGGCATAAAAAACGGCCAGGGGGGACTACTTTGCAGAAAACGTTATATCTTTTCGCGAGCGGCCGGCTCCGGCGCAAAGACAATACTATCTGCGTAGAGAGCGACGAGGGAACAAAGTACTTTCCGGTCGTGAGTCTGCGGGATATCTTCGTTTTTGGCGAAGTTGACCTGAACAAGAAGCTGCTCGAGTTTATGGAGGAGAACGAGATTATTCTCCACTTTTTCGGCTACTACGGCAACTACGTGGGAAGCTTCTACCCGCGGGAGCATTACAACTCCGGGTACGTAATTCTGCGGCAGGCGGAGCACTACCTGGACCCCGCGCGCCGCCTGGAGCTGGCCCGGAAGTTCGTGGACGGCGCGCTGGCCAACATCTTGCAAGTTTTGCGCTATTACCAGAACCGGGGCAAAGAACTGGCCCCCTATGTCGAGTCGATTACCCGCCTTGCAGAGGAAAGCCTACCCGCCTGCGGCAGCGTGGAAGAGCTGATGGCCGTTGAGGGGAACGCCCGTGGCTACTATTACGAGAGCTTTAACACCATCCTGGAGGGATTGCCTTTTACCATTACCGGGCGGAGCAAGCGCCCTCCTGCCGACCCCTTAAATGCTCTTATAAGCTTTGGCAACTCCCTGGTCTACGCCAAGGTCCTGACAGAAATCTACAAAACACATCTCGACCCCCGGATCGGCTACCTGCACGCCACCAATTTCCGGCGGTTCACCCTCAACCTTGACGTGGCGGAAATCTTTAAACCCATCCTCGCCGACCGCGTGCTTTTTAACCTCGTGGGGAAGAAAATGGTGGGGCTTGAGGACTTCGAACGCCGTGGCGGCGCCTATCTCCTGAAAGAACGGGGCCGGCGCCTCTACGTTCAAGAGCTGGAAGAAAAGCTTCAGACCACCTTCCACCATCGGCGTCTCAGACGCAACGTAAGCTACCAGACCCTCCTGCGCCTGGAGCTTTATAAGGTGGAAAAGCACCTTATGGGCGAACAACCCTATGAACCCTTCGTCAGTCGGTGGTAGCATATGTACGTTATTCTCGTCTACGACGTTAACGTATCCCGCGTGGGCAAGGTACTGAAAACCGCCCGCCGGTATCTTACCTGGGTGCAGAACTCGGTGCTCGAAGGCGAACTTACCGAAGCCACCTTTCGCGCCCTGCGAAGCGACCTTGCCCGAGTTATCGACACAAAGGAGGATTCCGTGCTTTTTTATATTTTGGGAAACGAAAAGTACACCAGAAGAGAACTTATGGGCATCCAGAAGGGCGGTGAAAGCTGGTTCTTCTGAGCGGCAACCTGCCTTCGTAGGTTTTTGCCCTCCGCCGGCAGGAAAATTGTCGTCGATGTCCAATAATGCAAAAAAGCCCGGAGATCGACGACAACCTGCCGGGGGACAAAACCCGCACCCGGCGCGGCAGGGACGGCTTTCGGCCCGACGAGATGCAAGGACAAGGGAGCGCACGGCGGCAAGGGGAATCCTTAATCTATGCGCCCCAAATAGGTTTCCAGCCTACCTACGAGGGATTGAAACAAGCTACCTAACAACGTAATCAATGCACTTCCTAATGTTTCCAGCCTACCTACGAGGGATTGAAACGCGGTATTTGATGACATTGCAGTATCATACACAGGAGTTTCCAGCCTACCTACGAGGGATTGAAACGGATTTATGGCAGAGGTCGGCACTGGCAAATAGCATAGGTTTCCAGCCTACCTACGAGGGATTGAAACTGTACTGCATGAGTAGCCAAAAGTTTGACTTATGAGTTTCCAGCCTACCTACGAGGGATTGAAACGCTATGAACGTGAAATCCTCCTCCTGCTGGCACACAGGTTTCCAGCCTACCTACGAGGGATTGAAACGTAATACTAATTTTATCTACAGTAACAGTACAACTCGTTTCCAGCCTACCTACGAGGGATTGAAACTCTATCATCCTGTCGTCTTGGGAAACCAGAATAACGGTTTCCAGCCTACCTACGAGGGATTGAAACTCTGATAATCCTTTGAAACGTCTTTATAACGTTATAGTTTCCAGCCTACCTACGAGGGATTGAAACGGCAAAGACCATCTGAACAAGCGACCAGGGTGGTGTAGTTTCCAGCCTACCTACGAGGGATTGAAACGCTGGTGTGGTATCGGCGGTGGTTAGTTCTATTTCTGTTTCCAGCCTACCTACGAGGGATTGAAACAGTATGTTGATTAGGAGTGGGGAGAAGTGATAGCACGTTTCCAGCCTACCTACGAGGGATTGAAACTCTGGCGGTGGTATCATACGAAGATTAAGGGTACCTGTTTCCAGCCTACCTACGAGGGATTGAAACGCCTTCTCCCGGAAGGCGGCCTGGCGGTACTTGCTGGTTTCCAGCCTACCTACGAGGGATTGAAACGCGACGTTTTTGTTGACCTCCAGCCTCGGTGCGATATGTTTCCAGCCTACCTACGAGGGATTGAAACCTGGCCCAGCACCTCCTCTAACGGGCTGGGACCTTTGTTTCCAGCCTACCTACGAGGGATTGAAACAACAGCTTCAATAAAACGTATGCCCCGGTCAAGAGGCGTTTCCAGCCTACCTACGAGGGATTGAAACTGAAAGAATGGGCTACTCTAGCCTTTCTCATCAAGCTGTTTCCAGCCTACCTACGAGGGATTGAAACGCATTACTTTGATGTCGCCTTCGTAGTTGAAGTTGAGTTTCCAGCCTACCTACGAGGGATTGAAACGCTATCCGTATCGGACGGCGTATTGTCGTTCCGAAGGTTTCCAGCCTACCTACGAGGGATTGAAACCTACGCAGTCACCCACTTTAAAGGGCGGCCATTCTTCGTTTCCAGCCTACCTACGAGGGATTGAAACTGGCCTTGCCGGGGATAGACACCAGCGCCCTAGAAGTTTCCAGCCTACCTACGAGGGATTGAAACAGCGGTACAAACATCGCGCTGGGCTTCTGGCGCGAGTTTCCAGCCTACCTACGAGGGATTGAAACAGCATAATGAACCGCAATCCTTAGAGCCGCCTCGTTGTTTCCAGCCTACCTACGAGGGATTGAAACGCAGATACCGAAACCTATAACTATAACTATAACTATGTTTCCAGCCTACCTACGAGGGATTGAAACTATTTCACCCAAATCACCCGCCGAGCTTCTTCCTTCGTTTCCAGCCTACCTACGAGGGATTGAAACGTAGACCTCCTGGGCCGTGGTAACGGGTCGAAGCGGGTTTCCAGCCTACCTACGAGGGATTGAAACGGGCAATAGTAATCCTGTTGATGCCTTCTTTGCCCAGTTTCCAGCCTACCTACGAGGGATTGAAACGTATATCCATGTAAACACTCTCATAACAAGAAAACGTTTCCAGCCTACCTACGAGGGATTGAAACGTATTTCTACATAGTCCACGACGGCACAGGTAACCAAGTTTCCAGCCTACCTACGAGGGATTGAAACCCTGTTACTAAGTCACGAGTGAAGGTTCTGTTCAGGGTTTCCAGCCTACCTACGAGGGATTGAAACTCTCTTCGTCAATCTCTTCAGGTTCGTGAGAATGGAGTTTCCAGCCTACCTACGAGGGATTGAAACCTTCTTTCTTGTTGCCCGCCCGAATAGGAAAATTAGGTTTCCAGCCTACCTACGAGGGATTGAAACAAAAACATCAAGCATACATTGATACCTCAATTTCCGTTTCCAGCCTACCTACGAGGGATTGAAACGGGAAGAAGGGAGGTCATAGGTGGTTATGGGAACGATTGGTTTCCAGCCTACCTACGAGGGATTGAAACGAGTTGAGGACAGAACTGAGGGAACTGATTGACGAGGGTTTCCAGCCTACCTACGAGGGATTGAAACGTCGTTTTTTAGGCTGGTCTCGTGATCGGCCAAGTTTGTTTCCAGCCTACCTACGAGGGATTGAAACTCGATGAACAATTGGCCATAGGTGCCAAGTATCGTCGTTTCCAGCCTACCTACGAGGGATTGAAACTTTTTCTACAGAAAAAGCTATTAACCGCTCCGGTGTAGTTTCCAGCCTACCTACGAGGGATTGAAACATTGGTATGATGGTAAATACCATGGGGGCTGTGCTGGGTTTCCAGCCTACCTACGAGGGATTGAAACCTAATGATTACCCACCTTCCCTAAATGGATTCAACTCCTGTTTCCAGCCTACCTACGAGGGATTGAAACTTCTTAATATCTTTAGCATCTCTTTCTGCTATTTGCGTTTCCAGCCTACCTACGAGGGATTGAAAC
>JABLXW010000040.1 GCA_013177945.1 Bacillota bacterium | reverse complement strand
ATGCGTTTGTCAATATAGAATTGATCCACCTGATAATGTGAAAGTGATCCACCAGTGATAAAGCAAAAGTGATCCACTTCCACCGTTTTACCAATATCTAACTTGATGGTTATTTTGTAGAGCGTAACAGAACGCCATGCCATAGCCATTAACCCATTGATTGATCTGCCAGGCAAGAGTCGAATTGATGTAGCTCGGGCAGGGAAGAAGCTACCCCAATTCAAAGCAAAGCGATATGCAATTGCTAGCAGCCCACGGAATTTATTCACGAATACCTTAAATTCTTATGGTGGTCATTTCCACTCCCTTTCGATTTAACCTGGTAAGCCCGGGTCCGTTAAAGGGACTATGACAAACCAGGGTTTTTGGAGCACACCGGCCCATGTCAATCTCCCTGGCCCGGCCGGCCATACAATCTGGCATATTACCTGGTCTTTACCTTCTCCCGTTGTTTTAAGCGGTAAGATTCGGCGTTCATGTTCAGGATGTAGGACTTAAAGGTGATCCGGTCCACCAGCGCTGCGGCCAGGATATTATCACCGAATATTTCCGCCCATCTGGAGAATTCCAGGTTGGTGTTAATAATCACACTGCTGCGCTCACTCCTTTCCGATAATACCTGGAACAACAGTTCCGCGCTCTGGCGGGTAAAAGAAACATATGAGAGCTCGTCCACTATTAAAAGGTTAACCCTGGCCAGTTCTTTTAACATCCTGCTCAGCTTCTTTTCGTTTTGGGCCTCAACCAGCCTGGTGATCAGGCCGGCGGCGGTGAAAAACCTGACAGTATAACCGTTTTGGCATGCTTTTATCCCCAGGGCTATGCTCAGATGGGTTTTCCCGGTGCCGGGATTACCGATCATCACGATGTTTTCACGACATTGGATAAATTCACCGGTGGCTAACTGCCAGACCAGCGCCTCCTTGACGTGGGGTAGAGCATCAAACTTGAACTCATCCAGGGTTTTGATCAAGGGGAAGCGGGCATCCCGGATTCTTTTCTTTACCTGATTTTCCTTGCGGACAGATACTTCCCGGGTCAACATCTCGTGCAGAAATTCTTCATAGCCAAGGCCTTTTTCGGCAGCCAGACGCAGCACCTGTTGGTAATCAGCAAACGTGGAAAGTTTCAATTCCCTGGCTAACAGTGCTATGCTCTGGGGGGTGCTCACCGGGCCGCACCTCCCAGGAACTGGTCGTAGATGTGCAGGTCCACTGGTTTTACCTGCGGCAAGCCTTTTTCCAGTTCGAGCTGGCAGGTCACCGGTTTTTTCTTGCTGGTCAGATAGTAGTGTACAGCCTGGAAGCTGTACTGGTTTGCTGCCAGGGCCTGAATAATGGCTTCTTCCACCGCTTCAACGCCATGTTCCATAACCAGGCCCAGCACCAGGGCGAGTTCGTAGCTTTGAGCCCGGGCCAGCAGGTGTTCTTTCAGCTGGTTTAAACCGGGTGGCAGGACTGCCTGACGTAAGGGCAGGGCATTTTGCAAAGAACGGGGCTTTTTCACGAGCAACAGCAGGTAATGCTCCCATTCCAGCCTGGTTTTGTTTTGCTGGTAACAGCGTGGGTGGCAGGCTATTTCCCGGGAGCGGTAATAGATCTTCACTTGAAAGGGATAGCCCTTAACCGTTACCGTT
>JABLXW010000039.1 GCA_013177945.1 Bacillota bacterium | reverse complement strand
TGAAAGTTTCCTGGTGGCACAAGTGCGGAGGGGAAACACCCGTTCCCATCCCGAACACGGAAGTTAAGCCCTCCAGCGCCGATGGTACTGGGGTTCTCCCCGGGAGAGTAGGCCGCTGCCAGGAAAAAATTATTCCTCGGTAGCTCAACGGTAGAGCATCCGGCTGTTAACCGGAGGGTTGCAGGTTCGAATCCTGCCCGGGGAGCCAGAAAATCCACGGACCCGCGAGGATTATGCCGCGCGGGTTTTTTCATTCTATGGGGGCGGGGTTCTGAATTCAGCTTTTCAGAGCCGGAAAGGCAAGCACAAACCGCGGAGAGGAAATTTAGTGGTTGGCGGCGAAGCAAGACGTGAACATCAGAATGCCCGGAACGGTTGAGAAGGGGTGCATGGAAAAGGGGGTCGCAATTTATGGCGGGAAGCATTAAGAAAGCCGCCCTTTTCACAGGGCTGACCTTTTTCTTCAGCTACCTTATGGTCTTCTTGTATCTGGCGCTGGGCGGCAGGTGGGCCGCGCCCGGTTCCCTGGTTTTGAGTGTTGCCTACATGTTTGTTCCGATGACTGGCGCGCTCGTGGTTCAAAGGCTCATCTACAGAGAACCTTTAAGGGAGCCGTTCGGTCTTTCCTTTAAATTGAACCGGTGGTTTTTGGTGGCGTGGCTGCTTCCTCCTTTGATCGCTTTCGCTACGCTAGGGGTAAGCCTGCTTTTCCCCGGAATCGAATTTTCTCCAGAAATGGCGGGAATGTTTGAAAGGTTTAAATCTTCGCTCACACCGGAGCAGCTGCAAGAAATGAGAAACCAGGCTGCTGCTCTTCCCGTCCACCCCATCTGGCTTGCCCTGTTGCAGGGGCTGATCGCAGGAGTCACGGTTAATGCAGTTGCCGCCTTTGGCGAAGAGCTGGGCTGGAGAGGGCTTCTTCAAAGGGAACTCGGTTGCATTGGCTTCTGGAAGTCATCAGCAATCATCGGCATCATCTGGGGGCTCTGGCACGCTCCCCTGATCTTGCAGGGGCACAACTACCCTCAACACCCTCTGGCCGGCGTGTTGATGATGACGATATTCACCCTGCTCCTTTCGCCAGTTTTCGGCTATATAAGACTTAAAGCAAAATCTGTCATCGCCGCTGCCATCATGCACGGCACGCTCAACGGCACCTACGGGCTGGCGATTATGGTGATTAAGGGAGGAAATGACTTGACCGTTGGTGTCACCGGGCTGGCCGGGTTTGTTGTCCTTGTCTGCGTGAATCTTGGGCTGGTTGTTTACGACCGTATCTTCGCAAAAGAACCAATTACAGGGAGTTTTTGAGAGCATCTCTTGAGATGAAGAATGAGGGGGCGTCAGCGCGGTGAGCGCAAGCGCAGTCAGGGATTGGCTGTACCGCGTAAGAAAATTCAAAAGAGAGATCTGCGCCCTTTATCTTGCCTACCGCGACCCCCGCGTCCCCCTTTACGCCCGCCTGCTTGCAGCATGCGTGGTGGCATATGCTTTGAGCCCCGTAGACCTCATCCCGGACTTTGTACCTGTCTTGGGGCACCTTGACGATGCCTTCCTCATCCCGCTGGGCGCGGCTTTGGCTATGAAGCTGATCCCGCCGCAGGTTCTTGCCGAGTGCAGGGAGAAGGCGGATGCATTTTTCGCTGAGACGAGGCCGAAGATTTGGGCGGGAGTTCTCTTTGTCATCACCTTCTGGCTCTTTGTTCTGCTGCTGGTTTCGGCTCTGCGGTAGCTCAGACGTGGAGTTCCACTATGTCTTTGTCCTGGAGCACGTAGTCCCGGAGCACGGATTGGCCCGGGAACCTGGCTGAGCCCCAGACCCGGGCAGACTTGAGGCGCTGGGGAAAGTCCCGGTGGATCGCCCGGGCAAAATCCAGCACGGTGCTTCCCTTTTTTAGGACAAAGGGTGCTTCCAGATCAGGCGGCCTTCCCGGTACCTTGCTGTAGATCCTGATGATGTTCAGGGCTTCAAAGATCCGCCGCCGCAGTTCTTCCAGCCTCCCGGCTTCGAAAACAGATACGGGGAGAAGAGGCAGATGGTCCTGGACATATTCCCCGATTAGCTCCAGATTTTCCCGGGCGGCCTCGAGGTCGGTTTTCGTGACGAGGAGGAGGCAGGGTTTCTCCGGAGACCCTGCCTTTTTTTGATGAAGAAGATTCAGAGAATGTTCAACCTGTTCCAGGCAGGTCTCTGCAGAGCCGTCAACGGCAAGAAGAATCATATCTGCCTGCCTCAAGAGGTTGACAAGCCCCGGGGCGGCTTCATCCCCGGTAATGGGAGGAGTATCCACAAGCTGAACGGAAACGTCTTCAAAGGGCATCATTCCCGCTACGGGCACGGTTGTTGAAAAAGGGTAGTCGGCGACGCAGACTTTTGCCTTTGTCAGGGCGCCTACCAGAGATGACTTTCCGGTGTTGGGAAACCCTACGAGAACCGCCTGGCCCGCTCCTTCCTTGGGAATGCGGTAAGGGTCGTAGCGCGCCATTTTGCTTTTCTGAGCGCCTTCGGTGCGCAGTTTTGAAAGCCGCCTTTTGATATCAGCCTGTATTTTTTCTGTTCCCTTGTGTTTTGGAATTACCGCCAGCATTTCCTCAAGCGCCGCAATTTTATCTTCAACAGTTTTTGCGGTTTTGTAGCGCTGTTCTGCCTGGAGGTACTGGGGGGTGAGATTGGCGGGCATCCAGGTCACCTCCCTCAAATTTTATTTTATAGATTTTTAAATTTTTGTTAAAGATCCCGGCCGGCTCAAGGGGATGATCCTTGTTTTTCTCCAGAACCTCTTTTAAACTAATTAGAAATATCATTGTTTACCATTGATAATTGGAGGGTAAAAGTTGCTGCTAGACTTTCACGTCCACTGCTTCCCTGACGAACTGGCAAAGAAGGCCGTTCCCGCCCTGGCTGAGGCGGCCGGCATCAAGCCGTTTCTTGACGGCACCATTTCCGATCTGCGGCGTTCGATGCAGGAGGCAGGAATTTCTTGCTCTGTTGTCCAGCCTGTTGCGACCCGTCCCCAGCAGGTCCGGAAAATCAACACCTGGGCTGCCGCCAATCAAAGCGCAGATCTTGTTTTCTTTGCCAGTTTTCACCCGGACCTGGCCGACTGGAGGGGCGAAGTAAAACACATTAAAGAGCTGGGGCTGCGGGGGGTTAAATTTCATCCGGATTACCAGAAGTTTTTTGTGGATGAACCCCGTATGTTTCCTATCTATGAGGCATTGTTTAACGAAGATTTAATCATCCTTTTCCATGCGGGCATCGACATCGGTCTGCCGCCCCCGGTGCACTGCACCCCGGAGCGCCTGGCAAGGCTGGTCAGGCTTTTTCCGGGCGGAAAAATTGTTGCCGCCCACATGGGTGGATACGGGTGCTGGGAGGAAGTTGAAAGGCATCTCGCGGGAAGAGACATTTACTTCGACACCTCTTACTCCCTTGCCGATTTAGGCCGGGAAGAAATGACCCGTTTAATTTTTGCCCATGACCCGAAAAAAATTCTCTTCGCAACCGACTCTCCCTGGACCTCGCAGCAGGCCGAGGTGGCAGGGATCAGAAAGCTCCCCCTCCCCTCATCTTTTCTGGATCAGATTCTGGGACTGAATGCTGCAGCGTTGCTGGGATTACAGCAGGGGGATCTCTTGCACGAAAAGCAAGGGGCAAAGAAGTGAATTTGAAGGAAGGATTTTGGGATTGACTGGCGAAAAAATAAAAGCAGGAAGTTTTGTTCCTGGAAAAAATTAGGGAAAGGAGGAGGACGGGTTGACTGAAGAAAAAAAGAAGAAGTATAAGTTTGATTTTGAAATTCAACCGGATAGCTGCATGGACTGCGCGACCTGCTGGTATGTATGCTTCTTTGAGGGGGGCAGCGGGGCGGTTTACGTAGATTACAACGGAGGTGCCCGTTACGCGATTAATAAAGATGTTTGCACCCGCTGCGGACGCTGCTTCCGGGCGTGTCCTGTAAATGCCGTAGTACGCCTTGCTGCAGCGGAAGGGGCCTGATCTTTTGGATTACAGGCGGGTGTGCTGCTGCGTGTGCGGCTGCGAAAAGAAGATTCTGAAGTTCCCCGGTTCCGTGGGGAACTTTTTGTATAAGATTCTCATAAGGGAGAAAGAATATGGTTATTTGAACTTCCAAGCAGGAGTTTTCTTCTTCATGTAGAAGTAAGCTTTTCGAATTCTGTTTAATCTCTTTGCCAGAAATCCGAAGAAAGGCTTGAGAAAGGAAGGATTCTTGATGGCGAAGAAAAAATTTGAGCGCACCAAACCCCACGTCAACATCGGGACGATCGGGCACGTGGACCACGGCAAAACCACTTTAACCTCGGCGATCACCATCTG
>JABLXW010000038.1 GCA_013177945.1 Bacillota bacterium | reverse complement strand
TGATGATAGTCGTTGTGATGATGAGCCGAACAGGGTTTTCCCCCTGCGTCCACTTGGTCAGCAGGTTCATCGCTTCCTGCGGGTCTGGCAGGTCCGAGTAGCGGCAGTAACTTGGGTCATACTCTGCTGGGAAAAAAGAAGAGAAGCTGATTTCTTTCAGCTTCTCTCCGGTTGTGAAGTCAACTTCACCTAAGTTAATGATGTTTACTGTTTCTATTTGCTTCTCCCGCCGGATGGTCACCTCCGAGGGGTTTACTGGCAGGTGAAGCGTTGAGCCGGCAGGATCTATAAGAAAAAATCCACAGTCACCACCACCTATTCCGCAGCGGGCTTAACCCTGAGAGTGCGAAAATACATTGTACCGAACATCTCGAACTTGGCTGGCCCTATTTGTATTGAGATCACATTGCCTGCCTTGGTTGCTTTTCGGACATTATTGGAAACCCACTGCTTGGCTTTTGCAGGTTCTGACTCATTATAAGGCAAGGTAGCGCAAAAGCCAAAATATCCCTCTGTTACTGCATTTATCGCTTTCTCGCTTACTAGGCCAGCGACAGAAGATGCATCAATTACAAAATCAACCCATTGAATGTGGAGCGGTGAGGTTTCGAAGATATTACATATTAACTTGACTCCTGTGTCTGGGTCTACTGCTTCGCCGCTGTCTTCAGCAAGGTCTTGCCCGATTTGCGGACCTGAAAACTTGAGTCCCCATGTCCTTTCCAGGTTTAACTTAATATCTGCTGCCGCAAGACCTGGGATAAAATTTTCCTCAGCTGTTTTGTCCGTTGTTGGGGATGGATTTTGTTCTTTTTTGGGTGAATTAGCAGGCTGCTGGTCCTTTTGCGCGGGTTCTGATGTCGGCAAAGAGGGAACTGGGGATGAAGCAGGCGATATTGAAACCGTCTCATCGCTCCTAGCTGCTTGTTGCCCAGCTTCATACCCATCTGGCACCGATGACACTCCCATAACCACTCCAATAACAAATAGGGCCAGTGATATAGTCCCCACCGTCCAAATCCTTTTCTTGGTCCACCCGCGCTTAGAGACAGACTGAACGATCAGCATGACCAGGGCTACAACCACGCCGGCCAAACCCAAAAGCGCAAGAAACCCTGCTAAAACGGCCATGTAGCACACCTCCACTAACTAGTTATGCTATATTTTGCCGTTTAGACAGGCAAATCCTGCTATTATGTCTTATTTTCAAGCGCCTTTTTAATCTCGCCAACAATTCGCCGCCCAATATTCCAGGCTAGTGCATCTTCATCAGGCTCGCCACGTGGCATGTTAATGGTAATACCGGCAACTGTAACATTTACGCTACCGCCACCAGCCCCGGCCCCAGCCACCACCGGTACCGGCCCGGCAAAGTCACCCAGGGCGTAGGGCTTAACCCCCAGGTATTCGCCGGTTTGCTGCCAAAGATTTAGTGCGCGAGTCCGCAACCGGGATGATAGAGGGATAATCACCTCCGGCCCGGCTTCGGCCACAAGGCCCAGGTGGGGCCGGTTGAATACGCCACCAAGGGCGTGGGCTTCTACGGGGGTTTTGGCGGCTTGGCGCCCGGCTTCTCTGCCTGCGCTGAAAGACTTGCTTATCTTATCCCATTCACCCCTGATAATGGCCCAGGTGTCTGATGCCCATTTTTTCACGGCATCCCATTTCTCGTCCCACCATTTTTTGTTGAAAATGGTGTCACTAATGGCAACCTTAACAGATTCCCATATTGATTTGGCCGTGCTCCAAGTGTTACTTGCCCACGTTTTTGTAGCATTCCATTTCTCAGCCCACCAGGCGCTGTTAAAAATCGTGTTGCTAATGGTTTCTTGGGCGCTGTTCCATACATTTACCATGCTGGCCCAGGCATTACTCGCCCAGGTTTTAATGTTTTCCCATTTTGCAGCCCACCAGGCGCCATTAAATATAGTGCCTTCGAGATAGCCAAAAACATAGCCAGCCCCTTTTGCAATAGATTCGATCGTGACGTGCGTAGAGATCCATGTCCACGCGTCACTTGCTTTTTGTTTTACGGTCTCCCATGCTTCCCCTGACTTCTGCTTGATAAGCTGCCAGTTAGCTCCGATTTTATTGCCTAGAGCACCACCGCCAAAGAAACCTATGAGACCGCCGATTGTTGTTCCTACACCTGGAATAATAGATCCCAGCGCGGCTCCGGCAGCCATGCCACCCCAGCGGCCTGCAGCGCCGCCAATTTTAGCTGCCCGATCTTCGGGGGCCGCTCTAAAGATAGAAAACAAATCGAGGCCAATACCAAGTGGTACGGCGATCCTACCCAGTATCCGTCCTGTCCCGCTTAAACGAGACAGTAGCCCGGCTGGTTTGGCCGCCGTTGCTGCTGTTTCTGCCGCTCCGGTCACAGCTTCCGCCGCAGTAGCCGCTCCGTATCCAAGTTTACCTACTAGCCATTTACCAGCGCCATAAATACCTTTCCCAAGTCCCCAAACACCACGCAGGAGCATGCCACCGCCCAGCATCCCTGCGCCGGCCAGGAGGCCGACACCGCCCAGGATATTGCCCTCTGCCAGGGAGCTTACCGCACCTTCTGCCATGCCAGCTAGGCCCACAAGCCAAGCTTTGGCCGCTATCTCGCCCAGCTTAACAAATATTTCCTGAACCTTTTTCCCGCCGGGACCGCTCAGCCAGTTGCTAACCGCATCAAGGCCTCGATTGAGCACGTAGAGCAGTTTATCGCCGAAGTCCATTTTCTGGAACGCTGGGTCTTCTGAAATTTCGCCCCAGAAGTCTTTAACTCTTTTATACGCGCGTTCAAAGTACTCCCCGACTCGTCTCCCCGCATTCTCCAGCGTTTTTTGGACTGCCTTAAATCTCTCGCTCGTGTAATCTGTTGTTCCGACTAAATCTAGGAGAATCCTCTTGACTGGACTCGCCATACCGGCGCCGAAACTATATACAGTTAGCCGCGCCGTATCTTTTATCGTTGATACTAGTCCAAATAAGCTTTCGGAGAGCTGCTTCAGCCCGCCGCCGAAGCGCTTTTCTAGAGTCCTTACTATCGCTTCCATTGCTTTCTGGGCAGAAATGCCTTTCTTGCCTATCTCGCCGATTTCGCTTTCCGCTACGCCCAATTCCTTGGCAAACATATTGATTGGGATGCGGAGGTTTAGCGCTACCTGCCTCAAGTCCTGCAGATTGAGGGTGCCAGAGGAGGCTATCTGTGTAAATCCCAGCAGCGCATTCTGGATGCCTTCCATCCCGGCACCAGTGCGCCCGGCGGCGTCTCCCAAAGCCGTCAATGCGCGTTTGGCCTTATCAAAGGAATATCCTGCACCCATCAGCATTATCATTGATTGCTGTAAAAAGGGAAATTCAAAGGGGGTTTTGGCTGCAAATGCCACTAAATCTTCAAAAGCTTTTTTGCCTTTTTCTGCACTTCCCATATAGAAGTCCAGCGACATCCGCGCTTGCTCGAATTCCCCGGCCAACTTGAGCGGGTACCCGATAAGGCCAGCTATGCCGGCGCCGGCTCCCAACATAGTCAGCGGGCTAGTCAGGACGCCGACGATGCGCTTAACTGCATTCGTCACCCGATCCTTAGCTTGAATTGTCACCGTCCATGCACGAGAAGCAAGCTCACGCAATGTGCCGCCGATTTGCCAGGCCTTCCAGGTTACCAGATCGCGCAGCGTTGCCTTGGGCTCCACTTCCAGTTCATCCAGCTTCCGTATCTCTGCCCAGGCTTTAGTCAACTGGCCGAATAGCTCGCCACGCAACTCCGCTACCGGGCCGGCCTTAACGTCGTTCAGCACTGCCAGGGCGGCTTTGGCCTTCATTACCTCGTCGATGATATTACCCTTCATCTCTACAGCGGCGCTGAAGTGACCTTTATTTATAGCCTCTAGCGCTGCGTTCATGCGGGTAACCACCGATGATACTCTATCCTGGACGGCAATAATGGGAGAGGCTTGCGCCAGGTCAAGTTTTTTAATAATCTGATCGGCCTTAAGCACGCTGCGGGTAAGATTGTCTCTGACGTTTAGCAAAGGAGCTATCCTTACCCGATCCAGCGCCCCAGCTGCCCGCTGAACGCGCTGCATCTGCTGTTCTATCCGCCGAGCTGGCCCTGAAATACGGTCAACGAGGCGGACGGCGGGGCTGACCTGCATCCGGTTGAGCATTTCCCCGCGCTTACGGGTATGCTCAATGAATTTGTCTAGGGCCTGCAGCTTTCCTTTTGCCTGGTCGTCCCCGGCTACATCAACAACGATATCCAACCGGTAGAATTCACTTCCAGCCATGCCGTTCCGCCTCCTTTCTTGCTTGTTGTTCCGCTTCCAGTTCTAATTCCATGCTAGCCAGCAAGAATAACTGTTCTCCCCTGGGTAACTCCCAAAACTCTCCGGGCCGCAGGTGATGCCGCACCCAAATGGCATGCAGCATCCCCGCCAGCCCCCCGGACTTAATTAGTTTTTTACATCTTCTAGTTCAGTGTTAAAGCCGGAAAGATCCAGAACTATATCTCCCAGGGCCGCCAACTCGCCAGCCAGGAGGATGCGTTTGA
>JABLXW010000037.1 GCA_013177945.1 Bacillota bacterium | reverse complement strand
ATCTAAAGTAAGCCGTTAATTCGAGCCAGTTGTTTTCCCACGACCTTATAATGATGGGATGTCTTTTACCCCATTTTTCTTTAAAGGCGGTAAAGGCCAATTCCGCTTCTTCAATTGTTAAAGCCTGATACACTTTCTTTAAGTCAGCCATAAATTCCTTTTGCTCTTTGTAAGGCACATATTTCAGGGAGTTTCGTATTTGATGAATGACGCATAACTGGATCTCTGTTTTGGGAAACACCGTATTAATGGCTTCAGAAAAGCCCGAAAGGCCGTCTTTACAGGCAATCAGAATGTCTTGAACGCCCCTGTTTTTCAAGTCATTGCAGACACTGAGCCAGAAACTGGCGCTTTCGTGTTCGCCAACCCAGATGCCCAGGACTTCTTTCTGGCCGGCCATATTGATGCCCAGTACGCTGTAGGCGGCCTTATTAACAATTCTGCCGTCTTTGCGAACTTTGAAGTGGATAGCATCGAGAAAGACCACAGGGTAAATCCGCTCTAACGGTCTTGACTGCCACTCAGAAATCATGGGCAGAATTTTGTCGGTTATCTTGCTGACCATGGTTGGCGAAATATCGATCCCGTAAATGTCCCGCATGTGTTCTTCGATATCACGAGTGGACATACCTTTCGCGTACATGGCAATAATTTGTTCCTCCAGTTGGTTGGAGGTTGTCTCGTATTTCCTAACAATCCTGGGTTCAAATTCACCGTTACGGTCTCTAGGAACAGAGATTTCGGTTTCGCCAAACCTGGTCTTGATGGTTTTCTTACTGTAGCCGTTTCGGCTGTTGCCTGTATTATTTCCTTCTGGGCTGTGTTTCTTGTATCCAAGGTGCTCTTCCATCTCAGCCTCAAGAATCTGCTGTATGGTGTCCTTGAATAAATTCTTGAGCATCTCATGAACATCATCGACAGTTCGGCAGCCCTTCGCCAGTTCCCTAATGGTTTTGTCCTTCAAGTCTTGCATAAATGGTCATCTCCTTTTTGTGTTAAGTTTAACCATTTACACAAAACTTTTTACGTTCTCGAGATAAGGCCGCCGCCCCTTTCTGTGCGCCGCGGCACCCACTCAAATCCGCGGCCACCGCAACAGAGCAGAGAAAGGCAAGGCCAAAGAAAATGAGCAACAATCTTCTAGGCAATAAACAGCTCATCTCACAATTCCTCCCCGAAAATGGAACGAAGGGAGGGGAAGCCCCTCCTGAGCAAGCTGCCGCCACGGATTTCAACGATCTGCTGCAACTACCTACCAGCGTCTAAAATAACCCAAGGCGACTCCGGCTTTTCTTTGACCAGGATGTAGTCGACGTTGCTTTCGTTACGCCAGACTTCCTTTGAGTTTTCGTAGGCCAGGACCAGCAGTCGATCGACATTTAGTATGGCAACCTTATACCAGGTCTTGCCGGATAGCCGGGAAATTCCTGCTCCCTGCAAGCTTTCTAAGCTAAACCACCTGGGATTCTCGTTGATCCGGTAGACTTTAGCCTCTTTTATCCGCAAAATTTGAGGGTCGTCGGGTCCCGTTTTGACGCCGGTGGGATTGTACATCGTAGAATCGAGCAACTCAACATCATGCTTCTTCAGAGCCTCGAAATGTTTTTCAATGACTCGCTTGCACTCAGCGATATCCTCTGCCGTCAGGCGCTTCTCGAGAATCTTAAAATTTTCGTGCTCCCCGCTTTTTGCTACTGGCGCAAGCTCGCTCCCACCTTGCGTTGCCGGCGGGTTCTTCCTGGATTCGTTGGTCGCGTTTTTCACACATCCTAATGCCAGGGCCACTGCCGTAAATATAACTAACAGCAGTGCCGCTTTCGTTTTCACAGAATCACTCCTCTCAAATTACTTTTGAAATTGAGCCGAGGAGAAGTGTACACCTCTAATGTAGCACGTATTCGGACCGCCCCAGCCATTTATTAAATTCTCCAATGGCCTGTCTTTGATCTCACTGCTATGCTGGCAAACAAAAATAAGGATGCCATCTAGCCCCACTTCTGGGAAGGAAAAACAACCGGAACCTCTTGACTCACTCTGTATTTGTATTCCTCTTGCTAAAACATCCATATTATGCTTTCCTGTATAAATAAAGCCCTTCTACATTGGCCATTTCTTTTACCAGTTCTATTACATCCGGCTTGTTAACATAGATAGGCCATGCCAACCCTCCTCCTGACCAACAAACGATTTCCATGTCTTCGAAAACCAAGATGCTGTCTACTATATCTCTTGTTCCTAACCGAACTAGCAACTCTAGCTCTCCTACATCTGTTATCAACCTCGTTTTATCTTCGCTTTCCTTTATCCAGCGCAAAGTTTCCGCATCCTTATGTATCAGATTGAGAAGTGCTTCTTCAGAACGGTCAGATTCGTACACATATGCCTTCGTCTTATTGTACAACCACACCTTCTTAAAAAGACTCACAAACTTGTCTTCTTCGGCCAGAAACACTTTTTGTTTCGCGGGCTCTTCTACTATGTACTCCCACACCAACTCAAACTGACTGTACTTTTCTGGATCCTGAACGGTCATGGGCAGTATGTCTATGAGATAGTATCTGTCTTCTTGGATTATCTCTTCCAGTTGTTCCAGAAAGGCTTCTATGTTCTTACCGTCTCCAAACACCTCATTTATGCTCACTGACAACCCCCCTTATTTCCTTAAAATTTTCCCCTTTTCGTCAAGAGAAGCAACTCTCTCTCCATTGGGTTTCTTTAATTTCCATTTACTTCCTCCATGCCCGGCTGTGTCTTTTTCGATATACCACCCACCGTCCTCTTTGTAAGCTTGTTTACCTCTAATCTTCTTATTAAACTTGCTTAAATCTACCGTATTACCATTTTTCATCAGCCTTTTTGGTATATGAAACCCAATAATATATGGCATAATTTTGTTATACATCCACGATCCGGCGTAATACGTAATGCCTCCAACAACAATTGCTCCCGTTGCTAAAAGAGCTACTTCTCCTATTCCTGGAATAAAATATACTGCTACCACCGCCGGTGCAGCTGCTGTGCATACGTATCCTGCTCCTCTTTCGTTTCTTAAGGTCTCATGCACATTTTCCCGTTCTTTTAAAAACCTTTGTATTTCCATTTTATCCTGTTCACTAATTTCTAATATATTGTTATAAAAACCAGGAGACAGTATATGTTCGTTGCTTGCATTACTCAGTTCAGTCGGAACAACAGAATTATTTGCTTCAGCAGCAAGCGCACTCATGCCTGGCAACAGCATATTTACTAATAAGACGAGCACGAGCAAAAGGCTCAATTTTTTCTTAACCGACTTCATCTGAATACCTCCTCGTTCACTTTAGTTCTTTAATTCACCAAGTCTTGCCATAAACGGATGCCGCCTGAATTTTGAAATTTCCCCTTCCCTCATTTTTCCCTTCTCAACCCAACCGGTCAACCAAATACCCGCAAATCTATCGCCCCGCCTTAGCCCGTGCCACCTCCCCGCCTTCCTTTTCTTCCGCTACCTGCCAATTCCTCCTGTAAAGTAACATATAGCAAAAAAAAAAAAACGCAACGGGTACTTTTTGTAGATTTTTGTCGAACTGTCCAGCAAACAGAGTCAAAATTTTTGACCAGACACAGTAGCCGCTCCCGCCGGACAGCAGTCACCTCACATAAGTGAATGGTTACTTCCGGTAATTTAACCCTCACTGGTGGACGGAGTTGGCATTCCACGAAGAATAAAAGGCCGGGTATCCTCGAAAAGGACATCCGGCCCTCAAATACCTCCCCCACCGACTTCAGGTCAGGACACGCCAAGAGTACGTGCCTTCACCACCCCGCCGGGTAAAGGAGCCGTGCTACCGGCGAAGGAAGCTGGTGATGTTTTGTTGCGCCGTTCGCATAAACCGTTGCTTCTCCGGTCCCAAGCCTTAAAGCCATTTTCCCCAAGAGCCGCCCTTCTTTAAAAGCGAGCAGCCATTCGGTCTCGTCTCCCCGGCCCTGCGCTCCGCCGGTCAGGGTGCTGACCAGCAAAAGGCCCTGGTAGGCTCCGAAACTGGGACGGACCTGCCCTTCGGTCGGTGCATTATCCGCCATAACTGCCTTCAGTTCCCGTGTGAGGCCCTCTTCGCTTACCAGCCGCGGCTTTTCCTCATCCAGGGATAAGCTCTGAATCTCTTCCCCGCAGGGGGATTCCAGGTAAAGGCGTGACCCGTAAAGACCTGCCTTAACCCCGGCACCGGCGATAAAAGAACATTGCGGGTCGCCTTTTCTCGCTACCGGAACCCAGGCCGCTTGCCCCACTGCGTCAATCCTGACCAGGAAAAGCTCTTCTGACGCGGTAGGCCTGTTCAGCACTGCCAGCACCACCAACCGGCCTTCCCGCTCGGCCAGGAAAAGCGGTACCAGCTCGCCATTGCCCAGAGACGGCAAATTTTTCATTCCTTTTTCGGGCAGGGAGTCTGGATCTGGCGGTTGTGGACCCTTCGGGTCTGGGGTGACGATGTCAACAAGCAGCCCGGTTTTGGGGTCGGTAAACACGCCTGCTTTAGAGTTTGGATTCTGGGATTTGTTGGGAGAGGCCTCCTGAGCGGAGAAGAGCCACTTTTTTGTGCCGTTTGGCCCGGTTTCTACTATGCCCAGGTTATTCCTCAGCCCGTAGGCGACATACCGGCGGTCACCGCTGGCATAAAAAACCGGCGCCACTGCCTCGGGCGGAAGCCCAGTATGCCGCACCACGGAAGCCTGCAGGGTAGGGCCGTGGTTTATGACCGCCGCTTTCCCTTCGTGTTCTGCAAAGAGATAAATTTGTGGCCCGCCGTCCCAGTAAAGCGGCGAGATATCCGTTCCTTCCGCACCTTTCAGGGCAAAAGAAGGATTTGCATCTACTTCGAGGGTGCCAGCTTCCGGATTCCATACTCCTCGAAAAGCTGCCTGTCCTTCCGGTACCTGCTGAAATATAAGCTGAGTTAAGTTGTCAAGGGGTTGACATAACGAGAATAATTACTGCTCCCCTTTATGGCATGGTCATCCTAAACTTGAGCTGTTGTGGTTAGAAAACCACCACAAGAGCAGGCCTTCTGGTGCTAATG
>JABLXW010000036.1 GCA_013177945.1 Bacillota bacterium | reverse complement strand
TGTGACTGATGCCTTCTCCCTTTACCCTTTTTGATTTCTACTCGCCAATTCCCTCCTTTATGCCCCTTTTCAGAATAGAATTTCTTGCCCAACTGCCTGAGGGTTGCTGGCTGGCTTTGCTTAATTTTTAGTTCTACAAATTTTCATTAAATCCTCTTTTGAAATCCTCTTTTGCCAGCAAAAGTTTCAGTAAATTCCCGGCACCCTTCTTCTTGCCGGTTGAAAGGAGCCTTCTTTTTCTGGTAATGTACAATTCTACACAAAGCGAAAATCTCCTGCTTCTTTAAATAAAAAAATTTGTTTCACCAAAAGGCTGGCTTTCGGAAGTGCGGCTTCAAGAGCGGGAAAAAACCAGGAGAAGAATTAACAGGAAAAAAGAGGCAGAAAGGGCCAAACCCAGGATAAGTTCAGGAAGGTGGATACGTGCCAGGAAGGAGTAAGGGTCCAGGTGCACAAGAATCGCTCCAGCAATAAGAAGACTTGCCAGGATGATACTCAAAGCAAGACGGTCCGCGGCCTTCCGAAGTTGCCCAACCGCATGCGGGAACTCCCGGTGTTCGATTTCGAGGGAAACCTGGCCCCGGCTGATTTTGCGGGCCGCTTCTTCCACTACTCCGGGCAGCCGTGTCAGGCTCCCAGCTGTTTCCGCAAGGCGCTGCCAGAAGCGGCGCTGGAGCCGGCGGGGGTCGTACCGGCGCCAAAAAACACGCCACGCAAAGGGCTCTGCAATTTCCACGAGGCTCATGTCCGGCGCCAGTTCCCGGATTACCCCTTCAAGCGTCACCAGTGCCTTGGCCGCCATCACAAAATCGGAGGGAACCTGGATCCGGTGGCGCCAGGCGACCTCCATGAGCTCCTGGACAGATGTTCCGACCCGAATTTCACGAAAGGGAAGGCCGTAGTACTTCCGTTCGAGCCTGGCAAGATCGTGCTTCAGCCTTGTCAGATTGGGCCTCCCCCGCAGGATTCCGATCTGCAGCAGGCCTTTGACGATTCCGTCAAGATCATGGTGAACCAGGGCCAGGATTAAATCTGCGGCCTTCTCGCGAAGTTCCTCATCCATCCGCCCAACCTGACCAAAATCCAGAAAAACAACCCTATTCCCGGGCAACACTGCCAGGTTCCCCGGGTGGGGGTCGCTGTGAAAGAAGCCATCCACGTAAATTTGCTTGATCATTATATCGGCAAGGGTGCGGGCCAGGAGCAGCGGATCGCAACCAGCAGCAACTAATTCTTCGCGTCCCGTAATTTTTTGCCCCCGCACATATTCCATCACCAGGATCCGGCGCGTTGTATATTCCCAGTATACCTTCGGAATGTAGACGCGGGGGTCCCTGGCCAAATTTTTCTGAAGGACCTCGGCATTGCGGCCTTCTAAAGTAAAATCGAGCTCTTCCCTCAAAGAGATGCTAAACTCTTCCAGAATTTCTGTAATTTTATAGATTTCCCCAAGGGCGGTTCTCTGTTCAATGATGCTGCCGATTTCCAGCAAAATTTCTAAATCTACCCTGATGATCCGCTCGATTCCAGGCCTCTGGATCTTGACGACAACCTCCTGACCCTCCGGGAATTCGGCCCTGTGCACCTGGCCGATGGAGGCAGAAGCAAAGGGTTCAGGTTCGAAGGCCCTGAAAACCTCTCCGATCGGCTTCCCGTGCTCTTCAAGAAACAGTAATTCCACTTCTTCAAAGGGAATTGGGGAAACCCGATCCTGGAGTTGGGCGAATTCTCTCAGGTAGGCCTCCGGAAGGAGATCCGCGCGCGTGCTGAGCAGCTGCCCCAGCTTGATGAAAGTAGGCCCCAGCTCTTGAAGCACTTTAACAATACGCCGCGGTATAGCCTCGAGTTCCTCCTCCCGGGGAACGAAACGCCTTTTCAAGCGCCGGTAAAGAGGCAAGCCCGGGAGATTTAAATTTTCAATCACATAACTGAAGCCATGCTTAACCAGAATGTTAAGAATTTCCCGATATCGCCGCCAGTGACGGTAATGATAAAGCAAACTTCTGGTTTTCCCTACCGTGATCATCACTCCCTGCAAAAGGCGTTCCGGAGCTTTGAATTACCGCTTGACAATTTCTTTTAATTCAGGGGTGAGAGGATAAAAACAGATCCCCAACGTGCCGGGCCCCACGTGGGCACCGATTACAGGACCCACTTCGCAAAGCTCGGGGTTAAGTCCAGGGTATAGGGACCTGACGCGATCGTAAAGAACCTGTCCTTCTTCGGGGGCATCAACATGGACAATCCCTATCTTGAGGTCCGGATTCACCTGAAAAGCTTTGTCTAATTCTTCAAGAAGTCTTTTAATTGCCCTTTCCTTCGTTCTCACCTTTTCGTAAACATCAATGATTCCATCTTTTTGCCTGTTAAAATAAAGAATTGGCTTAACCTGAAGTACGGTTCCGATTAAAGCAGCCGCACCGCCAATTCTTCCGCCTCTCCGTAAATATTCGAGAGTGCCGGGGAAAAAGAGGAGGGTCATGTGCTCCATTACGTAATTTGTAACGCGAAGCACCTCGTCTTTACCTAAACCCAGGAGTGCCGCCCGGGCTGCGGCATCCACTACAAAATACAACCCGATTGAAGTCATCATCGAGTCCACGACGGTAATGTCTGCATCGGGAAGCATCTGGGCTGCAGTACGCGCAGACCGGACCGTTCCGCTGATACCGCCTGAAATGTGAATTGAAATAATACTTTCTGCCCGCGCCGCCCATCTTTTATAAACCTCCAAAAAATCTCCCACCGAAGGCTGAGAAGTAGTGGGAAAAACAGATGCCCGGCGAAGCTTTTCATAAAACTCTTTATTGTTATAAACTTCCCCTTCCTTAAAGCTCTCATCCCCAAAGTTGACAATAAGAGGTACCACCTCAACCTTTAATTCCTCCCCTCGCCCGGGAGGAAGGTAAGCAGTGCTGTCGGTAACAATCCCTACTTGAGCCATAGCCCACCTTCTCTCTTTCTTCATGTTTAAGCTAATTATAGCATCCCGTTCCTCCCACGCCAAAAAAATAACAAAAAATCTCCTTAGGGTCGCGCCCAAGGAGATCTATGACGAACCCGGGCTGAAAGTCCCGGAAAGGTTCTGCGAAAATGCAAGGCTGATTTTTTGCCCTCAAATTGCATTAAAATTGCATTATTTAAGCGCTCACAAAAGGCTTCCGGGAATTACCAACCCCGGAAGCCTTGATTTTCCTGGTGCGGCTGAGAGGATTTGAACCTCCACGGGGGAATCCCCACTAGATCCTGAGTCTAGCGCGTCTGCCAGTTCCGCCACAGCCGCACTCTTTTAACTTAATTCCGCTTTATAAATTAACACTTTTCATCCCTTCTGTCAAGGGTGAAGTTGCATCAGTCCATGTCAAGATCCAGTAGGTATCTAATAAAACTTTTCCCCTTAAGAGACCTCGACGTTCAAAACCTTTAGCTTCAAGGCAATGGCTTTGACCTTGAATTTAACTGAAGATTGTTGAGATAAACTTGACAGCCAGGTAGCTAGGGGGAACAGACAACAATAACACGTCACCCCGTCGCAAAACATTTAACACAGTAGAGCCAGGCTATCAGTGCTACCCGGGAAACCGACTAGCAAATAAGAGCAGCAAATTCCGGCCGGGTCAGTTCCCGTAAAACATGTTTTATCCAGGGACGATCCGCAAAAGGCCCTTTTAATGCCGGTATTGTCGCCTGCAGCCATTCCCCTATTTCTCCGGCTTTTTGTTTTTCTACCGGCCTTTCTACCGGTTTTATCTGCGCTATCTCCTTCAGCTTTCCATGTTCCACCGGCCAGCGCGAAGCATAATTGCTAAGCTCTCCGTTTGCTTTGGCAGCCAGAAGCCGGGCCATCCGGTCTCCTCCGGTTGTGGTCCACTTGGCCCCCAGGCGTTTCATCCGCCGTGCTACGTTGTGCTGGATCTGCCCTTCGATGGTTCCTAAACGTTTTGCTCCTGCCGAGTTAATAATCCCTGTCCAGTTTTCTTCAAGATAATGCAATAGCTTGATGAGCCTCTTTTTCCGGTTGCCTCTGGTTTTTTTGATTGCTTCTGTGAGTATTGCTTGGGTTTCCTGCCAGTTGCTATTGAGAAGACTTGCGCCTACTTTCTGAAAGGTTTCTTCGTCATACCAGAGGGCTTCGGTTAAATGCCTGTTTAGATGGTATGGGTCTAAGCAGTATACGGCACCGGGGAAGTATTCCAGCCCCTCTTTGATCCACTTTGCTCCATCTCCTCCTATGTGGATCTCTTTGGTCTGTTCTAAATCCCATCTCCCCCCAGCCTGTGCATAGGCCTCTTCCCAGGCTACCTGACTTTCTCTCAGGGTGCTTACCATAAGCTTGTTCTGCAGGGCAAAGCGGTTCCGGCCAATCTGTTTTTTACTTTCGTAGGTTACTATGTGCTTGACTTCTCCTCGCTTCTCTTTTTCCCGCTGCAGATTGACTATCACTCCGTCAGCTTCTATACGCAGCTCTGGTACTACTTTTTCCCCTGCCGGTGCTTCTCCGTTTTCAAATACCGCTGCTCTTTTTTCTTCTCCTTCTTGTTGCAGTATTTCGCCTACTTCTTGAACAATATGCCAGATGGTCATGGTGCTTATGTGGGGCACAAGATAGCTCAATATCTCTGCTGCCCGGCCAAAGGAAAGTTCGGTGCTTAGTTTGATCGCCAACTCTTTTAGGTAAGGGGTAACCCTGGCCCGCTCCGGCCAGCCCAGCAGTTCGTCTAAAAAGAATTTGGTTTCCCCGGTTTCTTTGTTCCTGTACAGGCGCCTTTTTAAGAGAAATTCCCCAAAGGTGCTGATGGCTGTTTTTGCCCGAAAACCGACCACCTCCCAGATGCTCCGGTCTCGTTCATTCATCAGACGGGTATCGATCTTTTCTAATGCCCAGGTGAAAATCTGGTTACAGACGTCCTGGCAGAGTTTGTGAACTCCTTTCTCAAGCTCAGAAAAGTCTTCGCACTCTCCAATTAATTTGACTAAACCTTTGACAAAAAGAAGGACTGCCCCCACTATGTGGCGAATATCTAGCATGAGACCTCACACTCCTTTTTGGGGTGATAGATTTTGGGTGCCGAGGTCTCTTTTCTTTTTAAGGAGCCGATCCCCTTCTTTTACCTACTGAAATTTTACATGGCCG
>JABLXW010000035.1 GCA_013177945.1 Bacillota bacterium | reverse complement strand
GGCTTTCTTAAGGAGTGATTCGACATGTTTGATGTAGTTATCAATAAGTTTTTCTAGTTCGTCACGTTCTTTTGAGGGTTCCTGGAAATATTCCTCGAGAAGTTTGTCCTTCTGTTCCTCTACCTCAACCAAGTGCTTTACGAGGTTTTCGAAGAAGGCCTTCGAGACCTCAAATCCTCTAGTCATTTTATTCCCCCCATGCAAGCCATTTTATGGAAAGGCTTATAATAAAGCAAAGGGGCGCCTCGTCGAACAACGAAGCACCCATTTACATTTACCATACCATGGATTACAGTCATTGTCAACCGTGGCAGAGATTACCATTTAACGGTGGTTGTTAAATTTTTTTACATTCAGAAAGCCACCGGAAGGGTTCCTGGTAATCCAAACTATAAACTTCGAGCCCTTCGCCCCGGGGGCCGGCCCCCGCAGCCCCGCGCCCATCCGGAACCAGCCGGATAAGCGGCATCGCCAGCAACAGCAGGGCGCTCATCCCCAGGAAAACCGCCCGGAACCCGGCCACCTTGTCCGGAAAACGGGAAAGAACCAGGACAATGCCTGCCGTTCCGATAACCCCGCCGGTCTGCCGGAACATCCCCCTGAGCCCTGCAATGGCGCTGATTTTCTCGGGCATCAACTCGATGGGGGCGTTGTTGGAAGAGGGGCTGGCCAAGCCCACACCCATGCCGGATACAAAAATAAGAGCAGCCAGCCACCAGAAGGTCGGAATCGCCCTGCCAGGACCGCCGGAGGCCGCCAGTACGGGTTCAATCCCAGGGTGGTCAGGGCCAGCACAAGAAATCCCGCCGCCATAGGCAACCGGTACCCGGTGCGGTTCAGCAGCATGCTGGTCACCGTGGACATCCCCATCATCCCCAGCGCCCGGGCCGTCAGGAGAGTGCCGCTGACCAGGCTGGACATCCCGTAGGTCACCTGCCCGAAGTAGGGAATGAAGGCCATCAGCCCGAAGATGCAGGCCCCGTAGATCAGGTTGAGCCCGTTGATCACCGCAAAGGCCGCCGGTGTTTTCAGGAGGGAGATCTCTAAAATGGGAGCACTGGTGGCGCTTTCCCGCCACAAAAAGAGGACAAGGAAAAGAACGGCTACGACCGGCCAAATCCAGCTGCGCCATGACGCAAGAGCCCCAGGTTGCTCCCTCCAGGCGGGTCATAAAGTACATGACACTGAGCATCATGCCGGCGAAAAAGGCGACCCCGGGAAAGTCCACCCGGGTGCGGCGGAATTGAGGATCCGTTTCCAGTAAAAATTGCGATAACAGGAGCACCAGGCAGCCGATGGGAACATTGACCAGAAAAATGGCCTTCCACCCGGCGACATCCAGGATCCAGCCACCCAGGGCGGGCCCGATAATGCCGCCCAGGGGGAAGATGCTGGTGAACAACCCGATGGCCTGAGCCCGGTTTTCCCGGAAATGATCCCCGACGATCCCCGTCGCCGAGGGCAGGAAACTCCCCCCCGCCCAGGGCCTGTAAGAACCGGAAAATGATCAAAAAGTAGATGTTGGGGGAAAGAGCGCAGAGCATTGAGCTCACAGTGAAAACGGCCACACAGGCCATAAAGATCCGCTTGCGCCCCCACTCGTCGCTGATGCGGCCCATCAAGGGCATGATCCTCAGGGTCATCAGCTGGTAGGCGGTGATTACCCACCCCGCCCAGTTTAAATCCGCCCGCAGACTGCGCTCAATGGCCGGAAGGGCGGTGGCCACAATGGTTGAATCCACCGAAGACATGAAAAGAGCAAGAGAAACCACGACAAAAACAAGATACTTTCGATGTTTGCTTCCTGCAGCCATTCGGATCATGCTCCAGCCCCCAGGTTACGCTGTTTCTCGAATTGCCAGGGTGTCCGGAAAGATTCCATGTGCCGGATGCCATAGGGGTCTACTTTTTTCAGGGTATTTTTAAGCTAAACCGGCTAGCGCTCCTCAAGACTGAGGATCGATCCCGGCACCTGTCGATCATGCAAGCGTACAAAAGGGGAAAATTATATGTACCTGCCTACAGAAAAAAATCTCCCGCTGCTACGGGGAATTTTTGATGTATACGAGCAGATATGAAATTTTCGTAAAAAAGGCTTTTCTGACCCTCAACACCCTGCTACCAAATAAAAAACTGGCGGGAGCGTGTGGGAAATCGAACCCACCAGAGACACCGTCATACCTCTCGCCGGATTTGAAGTCCGGGCGTACCACCAGGCACAATCCGCCCCCGTTTGAGGCTATTCTATCACAATCAACTGCCTGCGTCCAGTTTCGCCGCTGCCTGCATAGGGGGTAGTCTGCTCATATAACAGTAAATTGTAGAGAAGGAGAACGTAAAAAGGATCTTCTCTTGACTTGGGCCGGTTATTATGGGGTTTATGTATGCATTTTTCGTCTAGCGCAATTTTTCAAGCCCAACGGAGCGAGATGAAAATAAGGGTATTTGTAACGAACTCCTAGGTGCAACTTCCCCGGGATAATTACTCCTTGGTTTAGCGCAATTGAAGGAAAAACAACCGATCATCCCGCCTATGGCGGGGGTGCGGTTAATGGTGAGGCAAGAAGGAGTTGCCCCTGCGGCAGCGAATTATTGATCCAGGAGAGTAACCATACTCACTATACTTCGGGCGGTTTTCAGCCCGTAAGGAAAAGAGGAGAGGGAAAATGTCCTTTCAGGCTGACGGGGTTTATGGGCGTCGTTACCAGGCCCTGGCTGCCATTATGCTGGGCAGCATCATGGGCCCCATTGACGCCAGCATCGTCAACGTGATTCTCCCGACTATCACGGGCTACTTTGGCGTACCTATCGCCACCGCCCAGTGGGTACCGATGATCTACCTGTTGACCATCAGTAGCCTGCTTTTATTCTACGGCCGCATGGGGGATATCCTGGGGTATAAGCGTATCTACTTGATGGGGCTGGCGGGCTTTATCGTAGCGTCGGCCCTCTGCGGTCTGGCCCCCGGTATTTACTGGCTCATTCTTTTCCGGGCCATTCAGGGGGTGACTGCCGGTATGATGATGGCTGTGCCTTATGCCATCATCACAGCTGCCTTCCCCCCACAGGAGCGGGGCCGGGCTCTGGGGATCAACGCCATCAGCATTTCGGCGGGGCTGGCCCTAGGCCCCTCCCTGGGAGGGCTGGTTACTTCCCTGTGGAGCTGGCGCATGGCCTTTTTAATCAATATTCCCATCGGGATCGTCGGCCTGATGTGGGCGCGAAAGGTTATTCCTGAGTTAAAGGGCCAGCCGGGCAAGATGGATGGCGGCGGGGCGGTGACGGCCTTTGTCTTCCTTTTCTCTTTCCTGCTATTTATCAACCAGGGACAGAAAATGGGCCTCAATACCGTCACCCTGGCTATGCTGGGTGTGGCCATACTGGCAGGCGCGGCTTTCTTTTATATCGAGACCCATGCCGCGCAGCCTATGTTGAATTTAAAGCTTTTTAAGAACGTCGGCTTTTCCCTGGCTCTCCTCAGCGCTTTGCTGAATTTTATCTCCCAGTATATCATGGTCTTTCTTACCCCCTTCTACCTGCAGCGGGTTCTTCATTACCCGGCGGGTCAGGTAGGGCTCCTCATGACTTTCTTCCCCCTGGCGGTGATGGCGGTTGCCCCCTTCAGCGGCGCCCTATCTGACCGGATAGGAACCAGGGCCCTGGCTTCCCTGGGGGCAGCTATTTGCGCTCTGGCCCTGGTGGCCATGGGCTTCCTGCCGACTGCCGTCGGTCCCCTGGCTGTAGGCTGGCGCCTGGCCTTATTCGGCATCGGTACGGGGATCTTCCAGTCACCCAATAACAGCGCCGTCATGGGCGCCGTACCCCGTCCTTACCTGGGCATAGCCTCTGGTACCCTCGCTACAGTCCGGAATACAGGTATGGCGTTGGGTATTGCCACCGGCGGGCTTGTGCTCTATGCCTTCGTGCCGCCGGCAATCATGGCCAAGATCAGCCTGGATGTCCGGGAAACCCTCAGTTTTCTGATGGGCTTAAGGTATGCTTATCTGACGGGAGCCGTATTTACTGCTGCAGCAGCGGCCTTTTCTTTTATTAGAATTAGGGAAAGCATAGAAAAGGACAAGGCCCGGAACCTTGCCCCCTAAAATAACTTCTCCTTCAGGTGGTCGGGGTTTTAAGGTGGCCTTTTCCAGGGGGCTGAAAACTACATACCGGCCCAATCCCAGGGGCGGGTGCGAACTGGAGAGATTTCCCGAACGCCAGAAGGCGGCATAGGTGCCCCGTAATTTCTCACCTTCAACCAGGAACCTCTTTAGTTTGCTAAAGGCTTCAGGTGAGCGGGGAGCAAGGCCAATGTGGATCCCCCCTTCTGTCCGGAATGGTGGGCATCAGCGGCACCCCTCCGATCTTAGCCGGCTTTACGCCCTGTGATTAAAGGGGGCCTCTTCGGGGTGTATATGCTGGTGGTTTAGCTGAGGAGAACGTCGAACTGGAGCTAAAGGCGTACCGACAGCCTTACCGGTAAGCAGGGAGGGAATAAAAGTGGTCCCGGAGAAGACGGGGTTCTATAATGGGAGTGGAGAAAAGGAAGAGTCAACTGCTGGGCCTTTTCGCCTTTATTTTATCCTTAATTACCACCACATGAGCGGCCAGGGACTGTAATACCTGACGGTCCAGGGGCACAGCGAGGTGATGCCGGCCCTGATTCTGGGAGCGGTAATTGCGGCAGCCTTCCTGGGCGGCGTCCGGTGGGTCCCTTTATCACCTCTGGGCTCCTCGCCCTGATGGTAAAGCTAATCGCCAAATTATGAAGTTAGCTGATCAAAAATTCCGGAGAAAACCCCCTTTTTATAACACGAGCCAGATCCCGGTAACCGCCTTTTCTGGAATCTAAAAGAAGCAACTGGATACCATACTTGCGGCACAAAAATTCTTTTCGGACCCGGTTGACGCCCTTTTCCCAAGCGATGTCCTCAACCGCAAGCCTTAACGAAGGCAAAAAATATTCAAAATTCAAACCCCTGAACCGGTGATTTTTAAAAATTTGGAGATCCGGAAAAAGGAACCTTAAAGCCCGCTCCAAATTGGAGGTGGGCGCCGTTTTCGGCACCTGCCCAGTTTTTTCCTGCCTCCGGGGAGAATCATCCTTCGGGCGCACTTTTCGATAGATTTCCTCCAGAAGATCGTAAAAATTGTCAAACCCCTCAAGCATCCTTTGATCTGGAAGCCTTTGCGCAATCAACTCCTTAACCGCTGCATGCAAATAGTCCTCCCGGGGGCCGAGAAGCTGCTCCAGCAAGCTGAGAAGTTCAGACATGATAAAGTCTCCTTGTTCGAGTATTTTCTGGCGGTCATCCGGCTTTAAACTGGCGGCAATGATAAGTTCAATAAGCTGATCGATTTTCTTTAAGATCTGTTCTCCAATAGCCTTTTCGTGAGAAAGAGGCATTTTTTCACCTGCCCTGGCATAATCTCGTTAGATTTTTATTCCTCCAGCCCCGGAGTTATACCTGAAAAAAACATAAAAAAAACCGCCCCGGTTCAAGAACCGGGGCCGACTTTCCCGTAGGGAAAAATGAATCAACTGGTCAGATACTGATAAGCTGCTCCTGCCGCTGCCCTGGCGTGTCCGATAGTTTGCGGGATGTCTTTGGGGCCCTGGCAGACCCCGGCCAGGAAAATACCTGGCTGATTTGTAGCAACGGTTTCCTGGTCCGAGCGTCCTGCCATGAATCCGTAGTTATCCAGGGCGATTCCCAGTTGCTGTGCAAGCTCCTGGCTGCCCTGCGCAGGAGTAATTGCAAGGGACAGCACGATCAGATCATATTTCTCCTCACAGGGCTTACCCACCAGAGAATCGGTGTAGCGGACCGTGAGACGGTCATAAGGGAAACCGTAAATCTTTGAAGGAATGGCCCTGATAAATTTAATTTTGTCTGTCTCCCGGAGCTCCTGAGTGAAAATGCTGAATCCCTTGCCAAAGCTCTGGAAGTCCATGTAGAAAATATCGATTTCGACTTCTGGCAATTCACTTCGAATTAACTTGGCAAGCTTTGCGGCATACATGCAGCAAACCCTAGAACAGTACCCGTTGCCTATTGAGAGATCCCGGCTTCCCACGCACTGAATAAAGCCTATCTTCTTGATTCCCGATCCGAAGGCCGCTACAAAACTTCCTTTTTCTTTCAAGGCTTTTTCTAATTCTAGTCCTGAGATAACATTTTCCTCCAGCCCGTATGCAAACTCGCTTCTTCTCTTCAAATCGTATGGATCAAAACCTGTTGCCACGATCACAGCCTGTACTTCTAATGAAAGGACATCTTCTCCCCGGGCAACTGTGGCTTGAAAACCTTTCCCATTTCTTTTTACAGCATTTACCTGAGCACTTGTCAGGATATGTACCAGAGGCTCTTGCGTCACCTTATCCTTCTGCTGCAGGACCAAACACGCGGCACAACGGTTGCAACTCTCGGTAGCTTTACAGCAGTAATCCCCAGCCCTCCCGCCTATTTCTTTTTCCTTTTCAACGAGGTAAACCTCCACCCCTCGCTCTGCCAAGTCGAGGGCGCTCGTCATTCCCGCGGTGCCACCACCAATTACAAGCACTTTTTTTCTTTCCAAATCATACCCCTCCAATTGCCCCGCGCTTAAAAGGTCGGTCTGGGCAGGAGACCGGCTTTTTCAACGATCGTTGGCACAATTTCCTCCCACGCTACAGCCATGATGTGAACACCAGCCACCCCTTCGATCTGCTGGCACCGTTTAATGTAGTCAACCGTGATATTGACGGCTTCTTCTTTAGGATTCTCGGCTTTTTCCAGGCGCTGGCAGAATTCTTCAGACACGAGCATGCCCGGTACCCCGGTCTGCATATAACGGGCCATTCTTGGTGACTTGACAGGCATCAATCCGGCGTTAATGTAGACGCGCTTGTGCAAGCCGCGCTCCCGAACCTTTTCCATAAAGAGCTCAAAGCGTTCCATGTCGAGGATGCACTGCGTCTGGACGAAATCCGCACCGGCTTCGATCTTTTTCTCCAAACGGACAGCCCTGAACTCAAAAGGATCACCAAACGGGTTTTCTGCGCAACCGATGAAGAACTTGGGGTTGACCTTGCACTCTTCACCGCACTCAAAACGACCCTCGTCCCGGAGACGTTTTAAAATTGTAATTAATTGAATGGAATCAACGTCATATACCCCTTTACAGCCGGGATGATTCCCAAAGGACTGATGGTCACCGGAGAGACACAAAACATTGCGCACTCCGAAGGCATAAGCCGTCAACAGGTCGCTCTGGATCGCCAATCGGTTGCGGTCGCGGCAAACCACCTGCAGGTTTGGCTCCATGCCCAACTGGATCAACCGGATCGCGGCTCCCAGGCTGGAAAGGCGGACAATTGCTGTCTGGTTGTCCGTAAAGTTGACGGCATCCACCTTTCCCCTCATGCCTTCAGCATACATCTCAATGTGATGGAAATCTGCACTCTTTGGAGGGCCAATTTCCCCGGTACAGGCAAACTGGCCCGAAGCTAATACCTTTTCGTAGTTACTTCCGACTTTTAAATTGTTGGGGTTAATTTCCGCTTTCAAGGGTCAAATCCTCCCTTACCAGTGTTCTCGGACCTTTTTCCCGTAACCAGTTCTTCGGAGGAATAATCTCCTTTAGTTTATCAAGCTGGCCCAGTGCTTTCAGCCGGTCGTAAATCAACTGCCAGCCGCAGTCGACATCCTTGGAAACCTCGCACTTCCCATATTGAGAACCCCCACAGGGGCCGTTTAAGAGGCTCTTTGAACAGCGGGCAATCGGGCAGATGCCGCCTGTTTTATCGAGAACGCAGTCGCCGCAGGCAAAGCACCTTTCTGCCCACTTTCCGACATCCAGATTTGCGCCGAGAAAGAGTGTGTTGACGCCCGGGAAAACGGGAATTGTAGAGTATTTTTCCCCCAGGTATTGGATCCCAATTCCACAGGCGAGAGAAACAACAGCTTCTACCCCTTCGATCTGGTCCTGAAACTTAGCCAGGTACTCGGCATCGCACTGGCGTTCCACAGTCTGTTCCCGAACCTCAATAGGGTTGCCGTTCTTGCTTCGAGCCATGCGAATCTGTGAGGCAAGAATTCCCACTTCCTTTTCGCCGCCTGCAAGGCATACAGTAACACATCCACCGCACCCGGCAATCAACACTTTCTTATAAGGTGCAATCATCTCAAGGATCTTCTCAACAGGTTTCCTTTCGGCAACGATCATTTTACCACCTTCCCCGGATTTGTTCCTAACTGGCGAATTTTTTCGGCCATAGCCCGAACAGCAGAATTAAACTGATTTCCCTGGTTCGCAGCTACATGAACAAATTCCACCCGTTCCCCTTCGATCCCGATATCGTTTAACAACTTCCGAACCTGTTCCTTGCGCTTTTCTGCCCTTTCATTACCCCATACATACTTGCAGTTGTCCCGGTGACATACAAACAGCATCACACCGTCTGCGCCACGTTCCAGGGCCTTGAGCAGGTATATTACATCAATTTTTCCAGAGCAAGGAACACGAATGATCTGCAAATCCTTTTGTACCTCGGGCTCCAACTGCTGGGCAAACTCGGCTGCCAGCGCTCCTGAATTCTCGCACGCATAAGCTACCAATCTAGGAGGCTTTGTGACTTTAAATAAGATTTCCTGGTCCGAATAGAACGGCAGCTGAATGGCCTTGCCCGGACACTCAGCCGCGCAGGTCCCGCAGCGACGGCAGGCAAGCGGGTGCATCCTTGCCGCTGAATGATACATGTTGTTAAGGCTTTCATCGTGAACAATTTCAATGGCTTTGTGAGGACAGGTACGGTAGCAGGTAAGGCAAACGGCGCATTTTTCCGCTTCAACACGAGGTTGCAAAGCGGGTACCTTTAATTTGCCCTTGGCAAAGCGGCTTACTTCTGCAGCCACGGCTTCTGCTTCCCTGGCAAGGTCAACTCCATGGATGGGGCCATGGCAGCTTCCTACAAAATAGATCCCCTCCCGGTTAGATTTGATCGGGAGGAAGTGAACATTATCCTCCTGGAAAAACCCTCCGGGGCCCAACCTGAGATCCAACGTTTCGGCTAATTCCCGGGTAACCGGAGCAGGAACATAATCCTCTGCGAGCACCAGATAATCGGAAGTTACTCTCACCACAGGTGCCTGGGGTAGAAAAGGTTCGCGATACTGGACCGTTGCCGCGACAACTGTTGGGTAAATTTCCAAATCACCCGCGTATTTTAAGAAATTGACACCCAGGGCGCGAGCTTTCTCATAGTACTGTTCAAGGTTGTCCGCAGAAACTTTCATGTCCTCGTAAAAGATATTAACATCTACGGCACCCTTCTCTTTGAGGCTGATCGCCTCTTTCAAAACGGCAGCATACGAGAGAAGAGAATCAGGATCTGCCTTTCCCAAAACAAAGCTAATTCTTTGGCCCGCGAACTCCTTTTTGGCATCAACAAACTGAGACAGCAAAAGAATTCTTTCTCCCGGCTCAACTCCGCCGTACTTGCCTTTATCAAAAACAGGCTGGGCTTCCAGAGCAAGCACAACTGCTCCGAAATTTTGCTTCACAACTTTTCCGTTTTCCGAAATACGTGCGGTAAAGTTGCCCGGGAAACCCTCCAGTCCCACTAGCCTGGCACCCGTTTTTACAGTAATTCTTGGGTTCCCGCTAGCAAGCGCAGCTCCGCTGGCTCCTCCCCCTCCGTCAATCATTACCACCGGCTGGCTTTGGGCAATTGTTAATGCTGCAACTGCTCCTTCTTTCCCGCAGCCGACAACCAGGACGTCGGGAACAACCTCAAGCTCCTCCAGTCCGACTTCACCTCGAAGTTGCATGTTTGCCAGCACGTTGTTAACCGCCAGAATTGCGGCTTCCGTTGCCTCCCCTTTTCCCTCACCAACCGCAGCAAGGTCTACAAAATCTACGTAGTAGCGAAGGAGACCATTTTCTTCTGCAACCTGCAGAAATTGCCGCATAATAAAGGGATCCGTGCAGCCCGCAATTAAAAGACGGTTTAAAGAATATTTATCTATTTCTTTGGCAAGCCTTTCCTGTTCTACCTTGCCACAGAGGACGTTTGCAACCCTGATATACTCAAAATCTGCCTCACTCTGGATGACGGTTTTGACTTTATTCAGGTCGACCTTTTCAGAAATTCTCCCATCGCAATCACAAAGGTAAATTCCAACGCGAATGTGTTTGTTTTTTTTACTCATCGAGTTTCCCCCTATTTAAAGAAAGAACGAACTTTTAAGCCGATCCCCAACCTTAAAAAATAGGGTTTAGTAGGGCCCCGCCTCACCGTGCCAGAGGCGGGACCCTACCCGGAACCCTTTTACGCAGCTGCTCTGTTACCTTTGCCGGAAAACTTTCGCGTAGGAGTCGCAGTAAATGGCCCTGTTCAGCAGCATATCAGCTGTTGCAATTGCATCTACAAGGGCATCGTCATTAACATCCATGATGGCAGAGTCAAGACCGCATGTAATTGCCATGACACAGTAAGTGCGGTTGATCAGGGGACGATCAAGAGTATTTTGGGAAACGTTGCTCAATCCCAGAGTTGTCCGCGGTGGAGGATCGGAAAGCTGCTTAATTTGCCGCAGTGCTTCAAGGACTTCGGGAGCATGATCCTGGGCTACGTTGCAGGGGAGAATAAGCGGGTCAATAAAGAGATCCTCCGGCGAGAGGCCAAACTCATCGGCCGCGGCTACCAGTTCCATTGCAAACTGAACGCGCATGTCGGCGCTCTTGGGAATTCCGGACTTATCCATGGTTAAAGCAATAATACTTGCTCCGTACTTTTTTGCCATTGGAAAAACGCGCTCAATCTTCGGCCGCTCGGCTGGACAGGAGTTGATAATTGCCGGTTTCTTGCAAACTTCCAATCCTGCTTCGATGGCATCGTAGTTAGTGGAGTCCAGGCAGAGAGGTGTATCACATACCTCCTGGATTACCTCCACCATCCAGCGCATTGATTTCACTCTGTCTTCCGCCGTCGGACCCACATTGACATCGAGGTAATGGGCGCCTGCCTCGGTTTGCTTAATTGCCCAGTGCTGGATCGGCTTGGGGTCAAACTTGGCTACCGCTTCCCCGATGTCCTTAAACATCCCGTTGATCCGCTCACCAATCATTATGAAGCCCATCTGTTTACCCCCTTAAAATTTATTGAAAACATATTTACCCAGCGCCACTTCGATACTAGTACGCGTTCGGCAGCATAAGATCTTCAATGTGCTTTTTCACTATTTTTGCCGCTTCGGGATGCCGCATCAGTATCAGGTCCCCACCGGCCTGCACCAGGGCAGCAGCAGTCATGGCCTCCCACATGATTCCCCGAACTTTCTGGTCGCCCCACCCGCGGCCGGCCTCTTCATTGGGAGCGTTGGCTTCTTTTGCCCGCCATGCTTCAGGACCGGCCAGGCAGATTAACGGCAAGGACATCATTTTATCTCCGATCAGTGCGCCCCAGCGCGCCCTCTCCATAATCGAGTAAGCATACTCGATCCCGTACCCGAGGCCTCCCGTTAAGGGGTCGTTGATAACCTTCTCAACAGGAACGCCCATTTCTGTAATCATCAAGTTCAACTGCTTCAAGATGTTAATGTCAAGCGGAGACCGGGCGATAATGCAGTGCTTGTTCATCATGCAAGCAGCAGCAATAGAACGGTAATTATCCTTCTCGGCCACCCCCAGCGCAATGTTTTCTCCTGCCGCGGCTTCACCCACCGCCTGCAGCACCTCGTTGTCCTTGTCAGGGAAACCAGGACCTTCCACAATGAGGGGAGCTCCCGTGTTTTCCAGAACCGCTTTCACGATTTTTGCGCACTCATCTGCACTTCTGGAATTTTCCAGCTCCGGATCTGCACCCCTCAGGCGAAGGTAAATAATGTCGGCCCCGTATTCTTCCGCCTTCTTTGCCCAGGCTACCGGATCTTCCCAGACATCGCCGTAGTAGGGAACGAAGCATTCGTGCCAATCGGGCTTAATATCCCAAATCTCGAGCGCAATCGCCGGACGGTTGGGGACTTCACCTTCAAACTGGAGGAAGGGCAGGGTTGAGCTTCCACCCAATTTTACCGTATATGCCCTCGTACCACCCTCTTCCTTTGTTGCGCCGAGCACTACTTCCTGCACTTTGCCAGTGAATTTTTCCCTTAAAATTTCAACCGGCATGATTTACTCTCCTTTCCTGTCTAAAATGATAGTTTTTCAAAGATTTCTCGCGTTGCACGAACTGCAGGACTGTCTTCCGGCAGCTCCATTAAAGGTTTTCCCTTGAGATCGTATTCGGCAACAAGAGGATCGTACGGAACCACTCCCAACAATTTGAGTCCAGTTGCTTCAATTTCATCCTGAAGAGGCGTTGGATCATCGGTTTTCGTAATAATGAGGCAGGCCTCGCCGATTTGAATTTTCAGAGATTTGGCAAGTTCGTAGATCCTCCCGGCCGAACGCACACCTTTCGCCGTAGGATCGGATATCACCAGCATGATGTCTACGTTTGCGATGGTTTCGCGGCTGATGTGCTCCATCCCTGCTTCGTTGTCGATCACCATATAAACATAGTTTTTATCCAGAACCTCGATTTCGCGCTTCAGCAGTTCTGTTGGGTAGCAGTAACACCCGGGCCCCTGGGGTCCTCCCATTACCAGCAGGTCAAAGCGCTCCGTCTCGGTGAGAGCCTGATGCAGCTTTAATTCAAGGTATACGTCCTTCGTCATTCCGGTAGGAACGTTGTTTTTCTTAATGTCGGCTAAAATGTTCGAGATGGAGTTTTGCACCTTAACGCCCAGCGCCTCGTTTAAGTTGGAATTGGGATCGGCATCAACGGCCAGAACTGCTCCTTCTTTATTCTCAACCAGGTACCTGATGAGAAGCGATGCGATTGTGGTTTTTCCCGTTCCTCCCTTGCCTGTAATTGCAATGTGTTTCGCCAATTTTTAGCCCACCTTTCCGTTTCCAGCTCCGCATCTCAACCAGGCAACGGGGTCCCCCGGTCCCTTTACGGCCTAGGCACCCAACCGGAGTTTGGCAAAGGAACTAATTCCGGAAGCCTCACGCGGCCCTACAATAACTTCCCAGCCGGAGAGTTCCTCGAGCTTCCCTTTGATTGCGGCAACACCACCCGGGATGACGATCCTCCTGTGGTTGACCTTCTGGTTGATTTCCGAATCTTTCAGCCACGGCCCGATTGTTTCGCCTACGAATTTTCCGCCCGCCCAAGCTGTGAGCACTGACAGGCCGTCGGTGTCAAAAGCAATGATGTAACTCGGCAACCTTGTTCCTTCTACTTCAGTTGCAACAGTATAGTAGGTCAGGGAGAAATTGGTCGTAATGTAGACCGGCGAATCGGGTGTCACCTCGCCAATTGCGTAAATTCCCGGCTGTACAGCAATGGGCTTCTGCGGGTCGGTGTAGATATTTCTCCGCCAGGTAAGCAATGTCAGCAGCTGCGGCTCCAGAGCATTCTTCATAACCACGATGCTGCCGAATTTCGATACATAAACCTGCGCCTGGAGAGCCTCCATTGCCGGGTCTTCTTCTGTGGTAAAGGCAATCGTGGGGTAGCCAAAGGTCCGGAAACGCTTCTTGATCGAAAGGCGCCGAATCTGTGTAAGATCAGCCAAAACCTTCGAGGTTTGACGTTCACCGGAATCCAGAACAAGTTCCCTGTAGCCAAGCGCCACTACCTTGTCAACCAGTTCTGCTAAGCTGTTAAGGTCGTTGCCCCGGACGGCCAGCGGAGCGCCAAACTTCTTGGCTACTTCCACCATCTTTTCGTAGTTGTCGGCAGTAGCTGCATAAAGCAACGGCTTCCGATCTGCAACTACACTCGCTGCAGCTTCCATCGCCGCGGGATCTTCGGTAAGAAGAGCCAGAATCTTGTTTGTTTTCCCTGCAACAGCTTGAACGGCACTCTTAAAGGCATCGGCATTACCTGAAGCGTTTCTGATTGCAATCCCGTCAACAACGTACTGCTCGCCGACACGCTCAAATACCAGATTGTTGATTGCATCTACCTTTGCTGCAAGTTCATCGGCACCCAGCGTATCGGCAACCTCAATAAAGATGCCGGTGGGGTGATAGAAGGTCTTGTCATGACGGAAGATGACCTGCTCGTCGCCAATTTCTAAAACATTATCTCCTGCTCCCACTTTGACAAGCCTGATTGGCGGAGCAGTTGCTGACTCCAGGGCCTCCCGTGCAGCATCCGAGACATGAGGGCACTGGCTCAGGGTAGCCTTACCGGATGCTAAAGCCATTGCAAAGGCGAGACAGGTCGGTACGCCACACTCTCCGCAGTTCGTCTTGGGCAGCTGCTTGAAAATTTCAAGTCCTGTTAAACCCATTGTCACTTCTCCTTTCTTTTTCCATTTTATGGTTTTTTTAATCCCGACCCGAAGAGGCCACCGGTCGGCTCAGATTCGACCGGTGGCCCCAGGACGGGTTACTCGTCTCTTTACATTAAGGGCTCCATTGAAAGGGCTGGATGGCCTTTTTCCTGCAGGTAGGGAAGAATCTCGTCCGGAGTAACTCCTATGGTTTCATCGGCAATCATGTCGGCAAAATTGTCTCCGTAGCCCAGTTCCTTGCCACGCTCGTTGAGTTGTTCACGGAGCTGTTCTTTCAGTTCTTTGGGCATCCAGACGAGTCTGCCGACACCGCCATCAGCCGGGAGGAACCTGCGGCTCACCAGGTACAGCCTTCCGACTCCCAAGAAGCCAGGCGTCTGGTTCCCGCCGCCAACCATCCCGGCGAGGGTGGAGAAGGTCATCCCAACCGGGGTCATTCCCTTGTGCTCACGGGTTGTAACCATTATCCCATTGCACTCGGGAACAAGTGCGAGAATACATTCGCAGCAGCCACAGGTGGTCATCGGGCGGTCCATCATCGTGTACATACAGACCGAAGTCGTCTTGCCCTGGGTCCGGGCCGCAGCCGTTTCGTTAATCGAAGACCACTCACCCTTAACCGGGTCAATGACATATTCCTGCGTAATCGGCACAGGCTGGCAGACACCGGTCGGGTCGATCTCATAAGTGGCCTTGGCATCCAGCCAGCTTACAGCGCCGCACAGGCCCGTCCGCTCGGGAGCCACGAAGCAAATATGGGTTGGAGCGAAGGACTGGCACAGGGTGCATGTATAGAAAACATCCACGGCATCGTCGCGCAGGCCCTTCAGACGGTCGTCTCTTGCCTGGTACTTTGCCTGTGCCTCGGGGAGGCGCTTTTCTACCTCGGCCTGGTCGGTAATCAGTGTAATTTGAAGCCTGTCGATAATCGCGGCGTACTCCTTCTTGAAGTAACCGTAGAAGAGCTTGCCCAGGTCCTTTAACGTGAAGCCCTTTTCGCGTGCACCCTTACTGATCCGCATCCAGTTCTGGTCCCGCTGGCCCATATGCCAGACGCCTTCGCCGTAGTTCATGAAGTAGTGGATCCGGCGCTCTACGACGGGTTCGAAATCTTCCTGGAACTTGCGCCCGTAGACTTCGATGTAGATGCCGAGCGGGTAAGCCTTCCCTTCCTCCATCTGATCGACATCGGGCCCGATGACCTCGATCTTGCCGTCGGTTACATGATCGGCATCTGCCATCTTTACCAATTCAAAAGCCGGAGAGTAGCCGCCGCCGAACTCGACGAACATATCGGCACGGCGGATGCTCTCGCCTTCGAAGGCAGGACCGTGGGCGATCGGAACATCAATTTCAATGGCCGTGATCTTAATGCCACGCACCTCGATCCCGACCTGGATCGCTTCATCATAATCGGGCACCGAGAAGTACCAGTCTTTCCAGATCTCGTCCTCCTCGAGAGGCTGGTCCACAATGACCGGGAAGCCCATGTAGATTGCCGCAAAACAAGCTGCAACTTTCACAATATCCCGCTCGCCCAGCGCAAGGACATAAACGAGAATCCGGTCACGCTGGTAGTTCCGGTGCATGAATTTATCTCCGGGCGGAATGCCAGGGAACATCAAGGAGGCGCGGAAGGCGTAGTTAACAGCATGAATTACCTGGGTGAAGTTCCCCAGCGGGTACACCGGCCAGGCCTCGATATCGAACTTGTACCCTTTCTCCAGCAGTTGCTCAATTACTTCGTCGCACAGGAAGATCATGAAGCCCTTCTGGACGAGCTTGTTGACAATCCTGAGAGCATCGTCCGAAGTCCGGAAACGGCCAACGATCACAACCTCGCCCGGAATCGTCCAGTCAACGTGCTTGATCCCCCACTTCCGGACATAGGCATCCGGAATGAAGCCGGTCCAGGGCTTGGGCAAAAACTCTCTCCGGCCTGTGGCCCATCTGACAGCTTCGATAATTTCTGCAGCATAAATTACAGCCTCGCCCCAGAGCATTGCGTTCTCGAGGGAGATTTCAGGATGAACCTGGTCCCGCTTTGCGTTCAGGATGGGCACCATATCGCCGAGCTTCGTGATTTCCTCTCCGCTCAGCGCTCGAATCGCAGGCACGAAGTAAGCGGTATCAGGATAAGCTACTGGATGATCGGGGCCAAATTCTTTAATCGCTTTATTGAGCAAGATCTCAGCATAACTGAGCGCAACGATGGTCCCCTCATAAGCCTGCCTGAACAGCTTTTTCGGCTCTTTCCCCGGCTCGATAGAACCTGCGTAAATATCTTCAAATCTTTCTCTTTCGACGCGCCACGCAGTAGACATGCTTTTTCCCCCTTTCCTCTATCTCATCCTAGAAGCCCTGGCAGAGCTCGGTCTCGTACTGCTCGGCAGCCTTCCTGTGGATCCCAAGCTTCCAGGTGCGGTATTCAAGAGCAGCCACCAGCTTCTTGACGGCTACCTCGGGGTCGGTTTCGAGGATGAAGTATCCACCGTAGACGTCGTGGGCGATGCAGGTGACAACGCTCCAGACCAGGCTGCTCCCTTCCAGAGGCGGCATCGTACCGACGTGGGTCGGAATTCCGTGCGCCACCACCCAGGTGCCGATGGCAACGGCCTTTTCGCTCATGGCCTCAGGCGCGCTGGCAACAAACGGAACCTTCGGCACGTCAACACCCAGCTGGTTGGCCATCGCCGTCCAAAGATCGGCCGCCCGCGTATTATCAACGCAGGAACCCATGTGGAAGGCCAGCGGCAGCTTGTCGGGCAGCTTGTCCTTGTTGGCTTCATAGAGCCTGTCGATGAACGCCTTCAGGCCCGGGCCTGCGTACTTCTCCACTGCATCGTACGTGCACAAGCCGTGCTTGGCGGCAGCCTGCATCACGCAACCCGTACCGACCAGAAAGACGTTGTTTTGAGCCAGTCCCTTAATGATTTCGGTGTGGCTTTTCTCGTAAACCGCCTCCAGGTTGTTGCAGCCGGCAAGCAGGCAGACCCCGGCAATCTCCCCGTTCAGGATGGCATCGGTCAGGACGCTGACCGGGTTATCAGGATTAATCGCAGCAAAGAGATCCATTAGGGCCTCAAAGCTGAAACCGGCCATCAACTTGTTCTTAAACTGCGGGATCTTGACTGCCCGGCCGCTCGCTTTCCGAACCTTAAAGGTTTCAATGGCGAGGCTGATCACATTCCTTGCGCTTTCTGCTGCCCGCGCTTCGTCAAAGGCAAAGTGGTAGGAGCCGGGGATCTTGGAGATCGGCAGAGTCGTGACGATCTTTGTGTTGAAGCACTCGGCGACATTGCGCACTGCAGGCATGATGCACTGAACGTCCACAACCATCACATCGATTGCACCTGTTGCAATCGCAAGCTCCTGCGCCATATAGCTGGTGGCGATGGGAACTCCATTCCTCATCAGAACCTCGTTGCCGGTACAGCAAATCCCGGAGATCTGGATCCCCTTGGCGCCTGCCGCTTTCGCCTCTTCTTCCATCGTCTTTGCCACATCAACAACCATCTGGCTCAAAATGGGGTTGTGGCCGTGAACAATAATGTTTACTTTATCGGGGTCAATAACACCCAGGTTGGCTTCGCTCATCACCGGCTTCGGGGTTCCAAAAAGAATATCAGACAACTCAGTAGAGAGGCGCATGCCTGTAAAATCCGCCAGCGAGCACTTGATACCGCCAAAGATCAGGTTTACGGGATCCGCGTCAACCCCAACGTGAGTCCTGTGCAGAACTTCTACAACTGAGCGGTCGATTGCGGTAGGAACAACATCGCATTCCTGATATTTATTTTTGCGAGCCTCGCAAATTGCGGACCACAAGAAGGCGCACGGCGAATCGTCTTGCTTTCCGAAGTCCTCTAAAGCTATCTCTGCGACTTCCTTAGCGAGTTCTATATCCGACTTACCTTCGACATTGATTCCCAAATATTTGGCCACACGCTGCAGTTTCTGAGAATCTGTTACCTTGTAGTCAGGCGCATGCCCCTCCGCCATGTGAAGCAGGACATTTGCAACCTCCCGGCCGTGATCGGAGTGGGCGGAACAACCTCCTGCCATCATCCTGATGGCGTTGCGAGCAACAATCGTGTAATCCTTGGCCCCACAAATACCCATGCTGCCAGGACCTTCTTCGGCCTTAATGCGGCACGGGCCGGCAAAACAAATACGGCAACAGATTCCCTGGTAGCCAAAAGCACACTGGGGCTGCTGAGCAGACCATCGGTCAAAAGCCGTAATAATGTTGTTTTCCGTAGTATAGTCAAGCATTTCCAGGGCAGCCGGATCGATGGTGCGCTTGATGTTTTTGGGATCTTTGATTCTGTTTTTACGGTCTACCGACGGCTTGGAATTCTGAAGAGAAGTATCACTAAATCTCGGCATACATTTAACCTCCCTTTGATAAAAATTTAAAACCAACCGCAGGTTCTCTCTCCGAGCCGGGATGCCTTCATCTGCTCCCCTTCCGTGCTGCCAACCCCGGGCTCTGGAGGCGAACACTCTCTAGTTGCTTGCGCCCGCCGCCTCACCTACCTCTCTTAAAATCTGATCAAAGACTTTAGTTACAGACTTCAATAAAATCTCTCGCAACCCCCGGGGGTCCTCCAGCATCCCCTTCTCCCAAAGTTCTTCATCAAATTCCAGGCATCCCAAGATTTCTTCTTCTCGAAAATGCTCATAGAGAAATTCTCTTTCCCTGGCTGAACGAACCTTGTTGCCGATTACTTTAATTTTGGGCACACCCATTTCTCCTGCCAGCTTTTGAATGACGCGCGCCGTATCCACGCTTACCTTTGTAGGCTCCGTTACAACAAGCATAAGATCAACGCCGCGCGCCGTGCCGCGAGTTAAATGCTCTATCCCGGCGCCCATATCCAAAATGACAACTTCGTGATTCCCGAGGAGGAGAGAGTCTACAACAGCATGAAGGAAGGCATTTTCGGGGCAGTAACAGGCCGTACCTGCCTGCTTGACAGCCCCCATGCGGAGCAACTTGATCCGGCCGAGATCAATTGCATATTTATCGAGGACATCATCAACTTGCGGATTCAGAATATAAACAAGACCGCCCCCTCCCGTCCGCTCTGCAATCAACTGTTTCATCTCGATCAGCGGCGGTTGGGAGGCCAGTCGCTCCTGCGGTACTCCCAGCGTAGTGCCAAGACTGATATCGGGGTCGGCGTCAACTGCATATACCTGGTAACCTTGTTGGGCGAAAAGTTGCGCCAATCCAGCAGCAAGAGTGGTTTTTCCTACTCCACCCTTCCCGGTAATTGCGATTTTCACAACAACACTCCCTTGAATATTATGTATGGCACCCGGACACCCTCTGTGACTGATGCCTTCTCCCTTTACCCTTTTTGATTTCTACTCGCCAATTCCCTCCTTTATGCCCCTTTTCAGAATAGAATTTCTTGCCCAACTGCCTGAGGGTTGCTGGCTGGCTTTGCTTAATTT
>JABLXW010000034.1 GCA_013177945.1 Bacillota bacterium | reverse complement strand
GCCTTCCAGCCACCGATAAAGTTTAAGGCCGTGATAATTCCCTGGCCATTTAGATAGGCAGCCTGGTCAGGGCCCAAGGCAATTTCTGTTCCGTCTGCCAGCACAGCACCATTGGCCTGGAGTGCTTTATTCGACGGACTAGCATACGGTACATCATCATTTTCTGCATCGGTCTTACAGATCAACCCGGCCAGCTGTGTAGAAAGGTGGAAAACCTCATCATCGAGCTTTACCTTCGGCCAGCAAACAGCCTGCCTTGGAGAAGTGTAAGTGTTGGTCTCTTTCCAGTTGGCTACATCGGTATACTTTTTAACCTCGCTCGTCGGTACATCAGTTAAGGCAATGCACTTAAAGTGACCGTTGATATTGCTGGCCTTGGCCACCATCACTGCAGCTACCGCCGGATCATGGGACCATCCGGGGGCCAGCACCATTCCCGGCACCAATCGGAAGAGAGGGAACACTTTATTTAGTAATTCAAGGCCTTCATAAGCTCCGGTAGTGACATCTATCCCGCCGATAATATCACTCGCGGTCACCATAGTAGGATCTAGATAATTATAATCCACCTTAAGAGTAGCCGCAGCAGGGATAGAACCGGTGGCTAGCCGGCTGATAACCGCCCTGCCCTCGTCATCAAAAGTCACCAGGTAATCAGTGTTAGCAACGTAAGTGATGCTGCCATCCTGGCTCTTCACCACTACGGTTTCCTTCAGCACCCCGGTATTAGCCAGTGTTGCCTGGTCGTTTACCAGAGTAACGCTCTCCCCCGTCACACTCTTCTTATGAACAGCCGGATCCAATACATTAACCAGCACTACCGGTGCCACAGCGAACAGGGCAAAATGAGACTTAATGAACTCATAAAGAGTATACTTCTCCCAATCGTTGCTGTAACCGAACTGTTTTACGGCCTCCTCATAGGTATAACAAAGCACCGGCTTATTTACCGGTGCGGGTTCAGCCGCCAGGTTGACCGGAGCAGTGCCGAATACTACCGGGAGGCCCGCAGTGGCCTGAATCGGCGGGGTAACGGAAGTGGGAACTTCGGTGACATAAACCCCGTGCTTATAGGTCATTAATTATGCACCACCCTTCGAGATAAACTGCAAGACTTCATTAAAGTAGGCATTTTCAAGAGTACCCTTGGTGGCAATAGCCTTCTCGGTCCGGGCCAAATCTGTTACCGGCACAAAGAGCAGCTTAACTGCAGGGCATTTATTAAAAAGCTCTTCTAAATGCGCCGGTAGACCGCCTTTAAATACGGTATAGCGCTGTAACACGCCACCCGGGATATTGGGCCCGCAGTAAATCAGCTGCTCGGGGTTACCCGGTTTACTCACCTTCGCCATAGAAAACCTCCTCCACTATGGGCTGCGCAATCGCCCAAACGGTAGTCATTACACCTATCCACTCCGGATAAGGATGCTCTTCGACTATCTCAAACTTAATCGGGTATTCCACCCGATATTTCTTTGCAATGACCCGTCTTCTCAGTAATTCCGTCCTGATACGCTGTATAATGTTCGCTACATCACGCCAGCCATTCTGACTATCTTCTGAGTAAGTACCCACAATTATCTTGACTGTAACCGTGGAGCCTTCCTGGTCATCCGTTCCCTCTAAGAGCCGGATAATTACAAAAGGGAAGTTAGGTTCTTCCCGGGAAGCTTCAGGGGGAGGCAGATAACCGGTCACTACCTGGGGAGGCTTATTCAGGTCCGGTTTTTTTGTTTCCAGCCAGTAGTTCTTAACCACGTCTTCAATAAAATCCCTTAAAGCATCCACCAGTAAGACCGGCGTCATCTGCCAACCCTCCCGAGCATACGGGTTATCTCATCTTCAAGCTTTTCCTCCAGTAGTTCCCGGGCCCTCTCCTCAACAAACTCAGTAACCGAGGGATGACCCAACATCTGGGGGACCGAAGGCCCGTAAAGCTGAATTATGGGCAACCTTGTCGGTCCGGCCCGCCGGAACACTCCAATGTGTCCCGACTTCATTTGAGCCACAAATGCCCCTCTAATAGGACCGCCTTCTCCCCGCACTACACGCACAATTATGGGGTTCTTTCTCCTTCTTCTGGGAGGCCTTGCCGGTGTAACCCTAAACTTTGAGAGAGCCAGAGGGCTACCAGTGGACAGTACCACTGCGGCCTGATTTTCAAGCGTCGCTTTCTCTATCTCAATCGTTGCCGAAACGTCTTTCGCTTTGACGTAATACCGTTCACGGACTTTTTTAACTGCATCCTGCTTAGCCGCCTGAGCCGCCTTGTTAATAGCCGATACTATAACCTTGGGAATTGCGTCGGGAATATCCCTTAACAACACCTCTGCCCGGGCGAGCTGGTCGGCATTAACCGTTATCATGATTCATTAGCCCCCAGAACGATCTCCAAAATCCCCATGTCTTCACTGCACTCAACTACCATGTAAAGCTTCCCGTCAAGCCGCATAGGCTGACCAAAAACAGGCCGGTTGGGGAAGTCACTGGCCTTGACGAAAACGGCTACTTCCCCCTTGTACACCCCATCAAAACGCTCATATTTGTTCTGGCTCCGGATCTTTAAAATATCGCTGTCCACTATAGCTGCAATCTCTTTCCCGTCTATATCATGCAACTCAGCGAATTCATCCAGGTTGAAGAAAATATCCAGGTCCGCAGCCATAACATCCCGAAGCCGGGGCATACCTTACCGCCCCTTCTTTTTAGCTTTACTGCCCGGCTGAATCAAATCCGCCGGGTCAATGTTGATAATTGTCTCTTCCGTCGTTTTGGCTTCCTCGGCTTCCGGCACAGACACTTCTTCTTCCATACCTTCATCTTCGCCGCTGCCAGTTTTGGAGCTTTCATCAGTAGGAGGTCCCATTACCACCCGCTGCGGATACACATACTTTTCAATAGTCCCGCCGGAAGTTTGAATTAAACGGGCCTCTTCCTCGTCGGAGAGGCCCTCAATAATCTGCCCGCCCGGCTGGCCCGGACCGTAAGTTACGCCGTTAAACCGTACCCGGAAGCGCCTAACGAATACCGCCACTACCCTCACCCCTACTTAACTTTCAAGACAAACCAGGAATCAACGTCCTCCGGCTTGGGCAACGGACGGGAAGCAACGCGGATCATCTTAGTGTCGTTGTTTACGTCTTTCCACACCTTCGGAATGCGTTTACCCTCATAGGTATGGAATTCCCCATCACTTTCCTCTAACTGCGTCACGGCGCCGTAAAGCATGGTCCCCAGGCCGGTACGTCCCATGATCAGGTAGTCATCCAGCATCATAGGATACTCCTGGCCGTCATCATCAAGGAACCACTCATCATAGGTGTAAAGTTCAAGGCCTAGACTGGTCAGAGTACCGATGTAGGTTACTCCGTCCATCTGAACCCTGGGCTGCACCTGGCCGATAGTTAGATTCCGAATATCAAGCAATGCCTGGATTTTGCTGTCATTAATGAACATATCCGCTACATTGTTGGCCATAACCACAATATTGGGGTTACGGCCGGACTTCTGGATAATCTCCAGGCGGATACGCTTTAAGTCTCCTAGCTTGTCACTGGTGGCTTCGCTCCAGGCCGCGGCGCCAGCCAGGGTTTCCTTGTTGGTAAAGTTGTAATCGATAGTGTCCTCTACATACTCAGTACCGCCCACCTCATCGATCCAGCCCTTTATAGTGACCGTGCCGAAAAGCAGGAGCTGGCGGCAGAGCCATTCCTCGCGGCGGGTAATCATCTCATCCAGCTCGGCCAGGTCACGGGCGAGGAGCTCCTGGGCCCTCTGCTCGGGGGTACGTGTGCTATAAATGTTTTCTCCCATCAGCCGGGTACTGATGTCATCCTTGGTCAGGGCCCGCTGGGGAGCTATATAGGGCGTAGTATAGGTATCGGTCCGGAAGCCCTGCCGATCCACAGTTATGCCCCCACGCCGCCGGGCTACAAAGGGGGCCATCTTGCGCTTGCCTTTCCTAAAATCGACGTCTATCTTCTCGGTGACAAACGTCTCAACCCCAGGGAAGAAGGTATCCCGGAAAAATGTCCTCACAGGCATCATCAAATCGATGGCCTGCATCATGGTCCGGGTTTCGTAAATGTTAGCAATCCCGCCCAATTAAATCATCCTCCTTAGTACGGAATATTGTCGCTCAGGAATATACCGAGTTCCCTAAGTCTAGCTTCATGAATTTCCGCAGTATCGGTCCCGCCAAAAATTAGCGCCTTGCGGTTAAAATGGCCGCTAATGTAAGCCTCGGCAACAACATTGCCCCCCGTGGTGTCTACATCATCGGCCAGAATGCAGTCGGCCACCTGGCTGCCATCAGTGTTGGCGCGTTTACCGGCACGGCCAACCCGGTAGCGGTGATAATCCCCAGGACGGTGCCCCGCTTTAACACTCCCTGACCAGCCTGTAGCGTTACAGCTTTAACCAGCAAAGGCACTTCATTACCGGCAATAAGATTATCCGGCATAAAAGTATCTAGGGTTCCGTATAGCTGAGCCATTAGCCCATCCTCCTCCTTTTATTGGCGTATTCGGCAATTGTCTGAGCGATATTGGCGACATTGGACTCTGCCCTGTAAGGCTGCCCTTTAATACTAAGAGCACCAGATTCCTCATTGTCCTTCCTTAAATCCTCAAGGTACTGGCGTCCCTTAGCAGCCTCTGCCTTTAGCGCCTCCAAGGCCAGCTGCTCGGCTGTCATCGGTTGTTCATATTTGGCTTTTTTGACCAGTTCGGGAGCCAGGGTCCGGCTGATTTCATCGATAGCCTGGATGCGCTGGCGTTCAGCCTTTATTCCTTCTTCCCTAGCCGCAGCCTCCAGTTGTGCGACCAGTTCGGGGAAGTGCTCCCTTAGTTCATCAACTGTCTTGATTTCCAGTTTCAATTCTTGCTCCTCCTTTCTCCAAGCATTACTTTTCTCTTCATCTCTTTCCCAGGGCGGGGTACGCCCGAACTGCCGGTAGTGGCTACCCAAATGATCTTGGACCTCTTCTAAGTCCTCATCCGGGATATCCGTCTGGGGCAACCTTGCTGCAGCGTTAGCTACTCCTGCCCAAACCACTGCGCCATCGCTTGGCCGGTGATGCGGGAGCTTCAAATCAGAAAACCTATCCGGCGGCATTTTGGGTGCCCATGCATAATGCCCGGCTATTCTTCTCTTTTCATCATCGGAAAGTTCATCCCAGCTCTTGTCGGTAAAGTCTTCCAGGTTCGGGGCCTCCCAAGTCTCATCTTCAGGTGCTGTCTCCCGCGATACATCCTTGGGCACTACTCCATTCTTTATCTCCGGCACAGGGGGCCGGCTCTTAAACCTAGAGAGGTCGTGGCTTATGCTATTTACTATCAGTAAACTGCCCCTTATGGACATCTGGACATTTTGGAACAGCACTTCATCAGCAAACCCTTTTTCCACGGCTTCCTCGCCGGTCATCCATGTTTCTTTATCCATCATTTTTGAAAGAGTCTTCCGGTCCAGGCCGGTCTTGGACATATAGGCATTGATAATGGATTCTTTAACTGCCTCCAATTGTTCGGCGAACTTTTCCATTTCTTCGGCAGTGTAGTAACCCAGCAGACCAATGGTCGGATTGTGAATCATCATCATGGCGTTGGCCGGCATTTTTACGATGTCACCGGCCATGGCCACGATACTGGCGGCGCTCGCAGCCAGCCCATCAACGATTACCGTAACCTTGGCCGCATTGGTCTTTAGCTGGGTGTAAATGGCTTGGGCAGCAAATACATCGCCGCCTGCGGAGTTAATCCTCACTGTAATATTGGACTTGGGCCCTAGCGCTTTTAGGTCCTCGTAAAACTGCTTAGGAGTAACCAAATCCCCTCCTTCCCACCAGGGCTGTTCTGAAGCTATCTCTCCATAAAGGAGGAGCTCAGCTTCTTCCTCGGATAGGTTTCTAAACCTCCAAAACTTGCTCAAGGCTTACCCTCCCTTCCCTGTTCCTTCCAGCGGCAAGCCGGCTTCCCGCATCAGCTGATTTTCCCGCTGCAGTTGCTCTATGTTTCTGTCGAAATCGCCGCCGGTGAGTTCGATAGTTTCCCGCTCCCGAGTAGAAAAGCCGCTGGCCACCCTCATCTGAGCCGCCTGTACCTCTTTCACCGGGTCGATCTGCCCGGGTGCCGGTCCGTGCCATTCCGCCCGGCTCCACGCCTTGGCCACTAGAGGGTCGTTGAAAAACCCGGGAGCCGAAATCCTGCCCCGGGCCACTGCCTCGGCGAGCCACAATTCGTACACCGGCTGGCAGAAGTCACTGGCAAACCACGTCCGCCGCATCCGGAAGGCCTTCCAGGCCTCCAAGAGCGCCGCCCGGCTCGCGGAATAGCTGGCCGTGAAGCTCTTTAAAAGCAGCTCATAAGGTATCTCAAGGGCCGCCCCTACATGCCTGGCCAGGGCCGTAACAAAAGCATCAAAGTTAGATGAGGGTCTCTTCGGGTCGGCGGTAGCAATGTCATACCCGGGTGGCAGGGTATTTATAGTTCCGGCCCCCAGCTCAAAGGCATTGGGATCTAGGTCCACCTTTTCATTTTGCGGTATAGCCTCAGTCAGCGGAAATTCCGTAAACGGTGTCTGGCTTTCCTTGATAAACACAGTAAAGAAGCCCGTCACAATGGCTGCCATTAATTCGGCTTCAGTGTACCTGGTAATCTGCTTGAGGTCTTCAATAACCGGCGAGAGATACGGAACACCGCGGTATTGCTCGCAACGCTCCGCCTCCATGATCTGCAGAACGTTGGGCTTGCCTGTACGCGGCCCGAAGGCCTCCACGCGCTGCCATTCAATTTTCCCCGTCGGCCTGGCCGGATCTCCCGGGTACATATTGGATATCCAGTAGGCCACTACCGCCCCTTCCTCGTTGATCTCCACACCGCTTATAATCCTGTTCCCGTTATCCGGGTTTTTCCCTTCGACGCGGTTCAGAGCAAATATGCTTCCAGGAGTTTTTGCCGGCGTGCTGATCCGGTCTGCCTCTATCAAATGGAGCCGAAGAGAGTATGGAAAATACGGCTCCGGTTCAGCCTGCTTTATTATCACCCAGCCATCGCCATTCAGGAGGGTGGACATGAAAAGTATGGACTGCATTTTGTAGAAGTTGTTAAGGCGCATGGCGTCACAGAATACACTTTCAGCCCACACCGCAAATTCGCGCTCGGTATTCTTTTCCCACTGCTCCGCCTGCTCCCGGCTGATACCCAGGAACTCGTAATCAATCCGGCATTTTAACCTCAACCCGGCACCTACTACGTTGGTCCTGGAAGTCACTATGGCAGACCGCCCCAGAGCTCCCCCCATAAACAGGTCCCTGGACCTCTGCCTCAAGATGTCCAGGTTCATGTCGATGTCCGCCTGGGGGCTACTAGACCAGGCCTGCCAGCCTTTCATGGACTTTTTGCGGGTGGAGGCCCCAGATTCGGAGTAGCCAGCATTCATAAACTGAAGCGCCCGGCGGGCTGCCTGGCGCTTCAAAGCTATCCCTGGACTTAAAAACGCTATTATCCTGTCAATCGCATTCAATTTTCCACCACCCTTATATGTCCCTTAGCACCACACGCCGGGACCTAATTGCTGTATTGCTATTTAACTGGGCCTCCAGCTGCTGGACCAGTCTCTCTAGCTCATTTATGGCCTCTCTAATGCTCGACAGGTCTGCTCGGCGGAGCACCCTGGAGCCAATGCGGTATTCCTGCCCAGCAAGGACTGCCAGTTCCGCTTCGTAGTAGGCATTGAGGCGTTCTTTCGCTTTCTGTAGCCTCTCTTCCAGCATAAATATCACCGTTTTCTATACAAAAATGAACAAAAAAGCAGCCGTTTTTGTTAAAAATCAGCTGCTTTTTTGATGCAACCGTAACGTTTTTGAGGCAATTTAGGGGCAGGTTTTGGTGCATTTTGGGGCCCAGAAGTTACCTCTTTCAAACGCTTTTCCAGGGCTTCAAAGTCCGGATTGACCAGCCTAAGAGCCGCTAAATTGTATACTCGCAGGTCTAGAGGCTCATTTCTCCTATCTTTCCCAATGCTTTCCCATACCGCAACAACCCGACCTTTATTTTTTCGGAGAACCTGCCGCTCGGATATGAGGCCTTTGAAATAGACCTGATCATACCCCCGCTCTTCTTGGACGGGGAAATGGCAGTATTTCGGACCGGGTTGTTTAATTTTCAACCGCTGCATTATTGCGGTCTTGCCCGAATCAACCCCCAGCAGAATTAGCGGCACCCGGTATTTGTTGTTTCGAGATATTTTATATACCAGCGGAATGCTGGCACCGCTCTGCCCCTTTACGGGAAACACCCTTTTTTGTAATCTCTCCGCACAAAATTTATAAACCTCGTCAGTAAAATGCCCACCGGAGTCGATACAGGTGCAGGCAATAACCAGGCCGGTGCCGTCGGCAAACCTCCAGACCTTGGACAGCTTATCATCTACCTGCTGCCAGGTTTCTTTATCATCGGGCCTGCCCCAGATAACACCCTTTTCTATACCCCACGATTCCTCCCCGCGACCCCAGCCGACAACTTCATATTCCAGGCGGTCGTCCTGGGTATCAACTGCCATCGTTAGAAGTAAAACTCCGGCCGGAAGTTCAGCCTCATATTCTTCCCGGCGCTCAAGTAGTATAGTCTCGTCTTCGATTTCCCCACGCTCTTCCCACGGTTCCCCCAGGACAGTGTTGACAAACACCTTGAACCTTTCAGGATCATCCTTGGACTCCAGGTATTCCTGGATAATCTTTTTCCAGGAATACCACGGAGAAACAAATGAGTTGAGCCTGAAGCTTCTTATCCCGTTTTCAATAGCTGCCGGGTTATCGGCAATCCATTTAGCCGGCTGCCTTTTCATGGTGAACTCGTCAAATTCCTGAAGGCAGGAGGGACACCTCCAGCGGACATCAAGGACCGTGTATATTACCTTCCCATTCTTCTCGTGTTTCTCATACTCAAACTGGATGTCCCGCAACACGATAAAATGGTATTCGCCGCACCCCGGACACCGGACGCACCATTTTTCCTGAGTGCCTAGCTCGTATTCGGACTCTATCCGCGAAGCCCCCTTGATGGTGGGGGTAGAAACAAAGACCTTCTTTCTGTTCCAGAAAGTAGTGGTCCGCTTTTCCGCCAGGGCTATAGGGTCTCCTTCGTTGCCGGCACTGGCTGGATATCTGTCTACCTCATCACATAGCAGTATGCGTATCGGCCGGCTGGCCAACCCGGCAGGGCTGTTCGCACCTCCTATAGCCAGGAACCCGCCGGGAAAAACTTTTAGCAAGATGGTGTTGTTCAGGTCTCTAGTTTTTGAGTCGGCTACTTTCCGGGCCAGGACTTCCGTATCGGCGATCATGGGAGCTATGCGCCTTTTGGAATAGTCCTGGGCTATTTCAATCGTGGGTTGTACTAACAAGATAGGGCCCGGGTCAACGTCTATGTAGTAGCCGATAATGTTGTTGATTATTTCCGATTTACCTACCTGAGAGCTGGACATAACCACCACTTTTTCCACTCTCGGGTCGGTAACGCAGTCCATGATTTCCCGCTGGTATGGTGCCCGGTCCGTTTGCCACTGGCCGGGTTCGGCCGAGTTTTCGGAAGAAAGTTTGCGGTATCTATCGGCCCACTGGCCCACCGTCAGCTTTGGCGGTGGGGCTACAGCTTTGGCTATCCTGCGGAACAACCTCATCGTCTTCTTCAAGTTCTTCAAAGTCTTCACCCCCGGCAAACAAAGCCGGGTCGTAGTCACTAAGTTCGTTCAGGGCCTCCAGGAGTTCTGCGTTAATAGCTTCGCTGATTTCAGCCAGGTTCTTCATGCCAATTATCTTGGGTGCCACCTTCTGGGGTATGGCAAGAATACGGTTGCGGAAGGTGGTGAGCATGTTGGTCATGACCAGCTCTACGTCGGCTGCGTCGTGCAGCCGGTTTTGCAGCCTGGCCAGCTTTAATTCGGCGATTTGCCGCTTCGCTTTTTCGTGTAGGGCCTTTTCTTCCCAGTACCGCCGGGCCGCTTCCTCTTCTTCTTCGGTCATTTGCTCGGTCCGCAGGAAATCCAGGTACTTTTTGATGTTCAACTTCAATAAAAAGCGCCCTGGAGCCCGTTTTTCCAGGACGCCCTCTTTTGCCAGCTGATTAATGCGCTGGCGTGTATATCCTAAAAGGTCGGCCAGCACGTCGGTGCTTACGACCAGGTCAGATATATCCCTTTTCACTTCTGACATATTCTGCCACCCCGGAAAGAAAACCCCGTTGAAAAACCCTGAAACCTAGCCAAAAGCCGCGGCTCGCCAGACCCGTGCCGCTACAGCTTCCAGAAGGACCCGTGCTAGAAGGCATTCCAATTGACAGCTCGACAAGGGGCGGGTCAGTACACCCCAGCATAGCGGCCAGGGCGGGGGCTGGGGGGTGTACAAAGCTTGACAACCGTGTCAATGGCAACCTTGACGTTGACAACCTTGACAGGAGGTGGCCCGGATGCCGGTCGGGTACAGTGCCCGGTGTAAGGTCTGTAACTCACCGCACCGGGTCGAGATAGAAAAATGGGTCAAAGAAGGAGGCATAAGTGCTAGGGAAGTTGCTCGCCGGTTGGCCGAAATGGGAGAGAAAATTAGCCATGAGGCGATCCGGCGGCACATGCTAGAACACTTCGACGTTACTGCCGAGGCCAGGGAGCAATACCAGAAGAGCCAGGAGCAGTTTGAGCGGGCGGTTCAAAGACGGTTAAGCGATATTGAAATGCTTGACGCAACTATAGCTGACAACTTCGAGCTCAGCCAGGCTACCACGGCCTGGCTTAAAGATTTAATAGCCCAGAGAAAGAACCCGCCACTGGCATTAGTTCAGCTGCGGGAAAAACTGCAGAGTGAGATGAGACAGGCCATGAAAACGAAACAAGAATTACTGGGGGACGATTCTGAAAGCAAATTGGCCGATGCTATGGTAGCTACTCTCGACGAACTTCAGGAGCTGTATATGAATGCTCACGGTAGTCAAGAGAGAACCGAGTCCTGAGGAAATTAAGCGGTGGCTTGCTACAGTAAGCGGGTTTATCCAAGCGGCCACCAGGGTGGATGACAAGCCGACAAAGCTGTATGACTATCAAATCGAATTTAACGAGTGTAATGCCCGGTTTCGAGCAGTCCTCAAAAGCCGCCAGACCGGGTTTTCATTTGACTTCGCGGCTGAAAGCTTGGCAAAGGCTCACCTTAAGGCTGAACATACAGCAATCTTTGTAAGTTATAATCTCGAAGATGCCAAAGAAAAGATCCGCTACGCCAGAATGCTCTATGATACTATGCCGCTGGCGTGGCAAAAGAAATTAGTAACCGATAATAAGACCGAGCTGGAGTTTAAAGATAGTAAAGGTAGAAGGTCCCGGCTTATCTCCAATCCTTGCCGTGAGCCGCGTGGCAAGGGCAAAGCCGATGTTTACTTAGATGAGCTTGCTTTTTACCGTAACGCCAGGGGCATATACGTTGCCGCTGTACCTATCATTACACGTGGTGGCGGTGTACTTACAATAGCCAGCACGCCGTTGGGCAAGACGGGAATTTTTTATGAAATTATTGAGGGTGAAGCTGAAAAATATCCACACTTTGTACGCTTTCGGGTGCCCTGGTGGTATTGCCCTGACTTTTGCATAGATGTTTCCAGGGCACGCTGGGAAGCGGAGGCTATGTCCACCGATGAACGAGTGAGAGAGTTTGGTACAGAAATTTTGAAGCTCATCCGTGAGTCGATGGACCAAGAAAGTTTCCAGCAGGAATATGAGTGCCTATTTATCGACGAAGCTACGGCATACATTCCCTGGGATCTCATTCTAGCAGCTGCCAAAGATGAGGACGAGCTGGAGCACTACACGGATGTTGAAAGCTTCCTAAGCTACCAAGCAAAAGGTCCGCTCTGGGCTGGGTACGATGTTGGCCGGAAGCGGAACGCTTCGGAATTGATTGTTCTGGAGCAGGTGGGTGACCGGTTTTACCAGCGTTTAATGGTTACCCTTGATAAAACCCCGTTTCCTGAGCAGCGGGAAACCCTTTGTCGCCTACTGAACGGTCGGGCGGATGTGCGCCGGCTCTGTATAGACGCAACTGGTATGGGTATCCAACTGGCCGAAGAAATGACGGCGAAGTATCCCAGCAGGGTTGAAGGAGTTACTCTGATGAACCAAGTAAAAGGGGAACTAGCGCCGCTTACTAAGATAGCATTTGAGGAACGGAATATCTGGATCCCGTATAACCGGGACCTTATGCAGCAGATCCACTCAGTGAAAAAGTTTGTTACAGCTGCAGGTAATATCCGGTTTGATGCCGAGCATGACGAAAAGCACCATGCAGATAAATTTTGGGCTTTAGCACTGGCTTTGCACGCGGCCGATAAGGCAAGAGGTACCATCTTTAACCCTGGTGCGGTGGCATTGTTGAGAGGAGCGAAACTCTATGGCTAAAAAAGGGTGGCTTATGAGGGCCATCGGTGAAATCTCAAAACTGAGACAACCGTTAGGCTTATTCGGCCAGGTCATTTGGGGCCGCTGGAATGTGCCTTATGTTTTGGGCAGCAGCCGGGTGGATTATGTCCTGGCCCGGCAGCTTTATCATAACACCCATGATGACTATAAACTTGGTGCTGGTTTTGCCAAGCCTATAGTCAACACTTTGGCGGGTTTCATGGGAGTGCCACGTTTCTACTGCGAGGATGAAGAAGCCCAGGCGGTTCTAAAAAAACACGCCGCAAGGTGGGTGAGCCGCATGCAGCGTACCCACCAGCTCTGCCTGCGGGATGGCGACTGCTTTGTTATGCTGGCTAATTTAGCTGTGGATGATCCGCTCTATCCGGAGGATGATACCCGTATAGAGTATGTCATCATCCCTCCGGAGCAGGTTGTAGATATTGAAGTTGACCCGCTAACCCGGAAGCCAGTAGCTTATACTATTCAGGCCCGGAATAAGTGGGACAGCGGGCGGCGAGAGTATGCAGTAACTCAACGTATAGCGGTAGATAAAGTTACGGTGGCGGTAGAGGGAGACGCTCCGCCTGGTCTGGTGAGTGAGGAGCGACCCAATCCTTGGGGATTTATTCCGATAGTGCATTTCAAGAACGAACCCGAGGAAACGGAGCTCTACGGTACCAGTGAGCTTGAGGCGGTGGAGCCGTATTTGAAGGCATACCATGACGTGATGCTCCATGCCATACAGGGCAGCAAGATGCATTCGACTCCACGGCTCAAGCTCAAGCTCGGGGATGTGGAAAGATTTATCCTCAACAACTTTGGGCAACAGGTGCTGGATAAGATTAGAAGAGGAGAGCAGGCCAGTGTAAACCTCCAGGGCCACGAGTTGCTCATCTTTGCGGATGGAGAGGATGCGAGCTTTATCGAGGTCCGCTCGGCTATCGGCGATGCTGAGGCCCTACTCAAGCTCTTGTTTTACTGCATTGTTGACGTCTCAGAGGTCCCCGAGTTCGCCTTCGGTGTCCACACGCCGAGCAGCCATGCCAGTGTGAAAGAACAAATGCCACTTTTAATCCGTAGGGTGGCCCGGAAGCGTGAAATGGTTACGGAGAACTGGCAACTTCTTGGCCGGATGCTCCTGGTCATGTGCAGCAAGATCACAGGAAAGAAGTTCGCCAGCTACGATGTAGAGATAACCTGGGATGCGGTGGTAGAACGTGACGAGAAAGAATATGCCGATACCCTCAAGACCGTGGTGGATGCACTCAGCACAGCCTTACAAAACGGGATCATCAGCATGGATGCTGCGGTAGATCTGCTCAAGCAGTATGTGGAGACCATGCGGGACTATGTGACCGATGATCCGGAGCTGCCCGGCGAGCGGGAACGGATAATCAAGTCCTGGATCATGCGGCGGAGGCTGGAAGACGGAGAGGTGCTGGAGGAACAGAAACGGGCTCTGGAGGAGGAGCTGGGGAATGAATGAGCCGAGAAATAGAGGAAATCAAAGATGCTGCAGGAGCTTACCGAAAATGGGCATTAGAAGCCAGGAAGAAATACGTTGAGTTAAGACTGCGCCACGACCTTGAGATACGAGGTCTCTACATCCGGGCGGCCGACAGGGTGGCCCAGGAGCTTCGGAAACTGGCTCTGAAAACGCCGTCCAGTTACCTTCGAAAGCGGCAGCTTGAGGAACTGGAAGCCGCACTGAGGATGGAAGCGGAAAGGCTTGGCGGTAACCTGACAAAAGCCCTGGAAACGTATATTGAGGAAGCTGTTAACGCCGGGGCAGGCTACAGTCAAGCAGTTACACTGGAACTGTTTAAGAAGGCCGGAATAGATGCTACTGGCCTTCGCACTTTGTTTGCGACAGTAAACCGTCAGGCTGTAGAGGCCTGCTGGTCCAGGACGAAGAATGGCTTATTCCTCTCAGATAGGATATGGGAGAAGTCTGAGAAGTTCCGGGCTACTATGCGGGACCTGATCCAGGAAGCAGTGGCTATCGGCCAGGATGCGGTTAAAACTGCCCGGATGCTCCAGCAGTATGTGCGGCAGGGAGCGCAGACGTTGGCCCGGGACTACCCCAAAATGATGGAGCGCATGAAGGGGCGCGTTCCTGGCGATATTTGCTATGAGGCTCTGCGGTTGGCTAGAACCGAGACAACGGCGGCTTTTGGAGAAGGGACGATAGCGGCAGCCAGGGTTAGCCCCAGCTATAAAGGGATGAAGTGGGTCCTCAGTAAGAGCCATCCGCTGGTCGACATATGCGATACCCTGGCAGCTCACGATGAAGGCTTTGGCAGAGGAATATATTCTCCGGGGAACGAGCCGCCTTATCCAGCGCACCCCAATTGCTTGTGCATCCTTGTGCCCGTACATGATGAACCAGAGGATTTTTTGTTTAGACTAAAGAGGTGGCAGGAAAATCCGGCCAGTGAGCCGAAATTGGAAGAATGGTACCAAACTATTTACCGCCAGGGGGTGGCGCTGTGATGTACGGTATAGGCATTAGTTTTCCGGCAGAGTTGACAAAGAAGGACATTAAAAAATTGAAGCGGGAACTGGCCCGTGATATGTTCGGGGTGGTGGACGGTGGAAAGGCAAAATCAAAGCCAGCAAGCAACTCAGATCCAGGTAGAGATAAAACAGAACCCACCGGTAAAAAGGATTGAGGTGCATCCAATACACCAAAAGTTGGTGGTGCGAGATTTAAAGACTGGGCAATACGTTAACAAGCGCTGAGGCTAAGGCCAAGGCGCTTTTATTGTGCCATTTTGAAAGGAGGAGGTGAAATGGCGTGCCGGAGAAGTTTAAGATTGTCACCGACGAGGTCAGCAACCGCGCATGGGGAGATGTAGAGAAAAGCCGCATCTGGCAATTGCTCAAGCAAGGTCTAGAAGAAGGAGCCGAAGGAGTTACTGCAGCAATCCGCGAGGTTTACGCCGTAGTCAAAGCTGAAATTAATAAAGACTTGACCCAGGCTGACTGCTGGGGTCCGCACCATGAGATTAAAGAAGATGGCACAGTGGTCTTAAATCGTAACGGCTTAGTGGCAGCGGCTGCTGCTTTGGCTGGCGCGCGTGCGGAGCCTAATCTTACGCCACAGCAGAAGCGCCAGGCGGCAAGGCATCTACTTAGGCATTACCGGGAACTGGAGATGGAGCCGCCAGAATCCTTGAAGGAGGCCGTCGGGGAAATCTACGCCGTGCAGGCTGTTATCTCCGGCGAGATGCGGGTTGAGGACGTGCCGCTCGCACCTTGGGCTAACCTGGAGGCCTTAAAAGCCGGGGATCCGGAGCCAATGGAAGTAGTGGTAGAAATTCCAGCAGGGTATTCCAAGCGTGGCTGGTACTACCGGCCGGAGGCCTTGCAGAAAATTGTCGGAGAGGTAATGAGCCAGGGGCTTCCCGGTTTCCTTGGCCACCAGAAGCCCGAGGAAGTTGACTATGCTTTCCCTACGCCGGCAACTCACTGGGTTGGCGCTTTGTGGAAGGATGGCAAGGCTTACATCCGGGGTGTCGTAGACAAAGCGGCCTCGGATTTAAAACGCTGGATCAAGGCCAATGTGGTTCGCACGGTGAGCATCTTCGGGGTCCCCAAGCTGCAGCAGGTGGCCGGGGAAACTCATGTGGTAGACTATAAGCCCTTGAGCATCGACTGGACACCATTAGGCCGGGCGGGAATGCCGACGGCAGTGGTGGCGATAGGTGAGATGGATGAAATTATAGGAGGTGGGCAAACGCCAATGAGCTGGAAAGAGTTGATGGGCCAGCTTAAGGATATGCTGGCTAAGGGGGAAGTGACGAAGGAGTTGTTAATAGGCGAAATCGATGCAGGATTTATGCAAGAACACACCAAGGCGGTGGAGACCCTGGTCAAGGTTAAAGAGGTCCTTGGCATAGTCGGGGAAATGGATGTGGTAAAGGTGGCCGCCGAAGCTCGTGAGGCCCTTGAGGCCAAGCGGCAGGCAGAGCGGGAGAAGCTGATCGACGAAGTATTGCAGGAGAAGGTTTCTGGCGAGATGGCCCAGGCTCTGGTGCGTAAGATGCTCCAGGTTCCAGAGAACGCAACTAAAGAGCAGATTGCTGGCGAAATTGATAAACTCTTGGCTGATGAAGCCATAAAGGCAGCACTTGGAAAATTCTACGTAGATAGACCGCCAATCATTGGCGGTAGCAAAGAAACAAGCAGCCTGCGTGTGAAACGGCAGGCTATTTAATTTTGTTCTGGAGGTGGAGTAAATGGCTTACGTAGGTCAGCCCGTACCTACCACTGTTTATGGACTGGGTGGCGGGAGGATCAGTGATGGCAAGACGGTAAAAGTAACTGTTCCCGAAAATACAACGATTGAGGCGGGCAAGTTTTACCTGCTTAACGGTTTCCTCGGTTGCGCTATGCAGTCGGTGACCGCCGGGGCCGGCGAGACGGCGCAGGTGGTGCTCAATATCGAGCCGGCGGAGTATGAAACGGACCAAATTAATACGCTGGAAACGTTCGCGGCTGGGAGCAAAATTTACTGGGACGATGTGAACAAACGCTTCACTAATACGCCTACCGGCAACCGTTTTGCGGGCATTGTTACTGTGGCCAAAGATGCTAACAACGTGATCTGGTTCTGGTTCGCTCCGCAGCAGCCGGCTATTGTCCAGGCGGCAGCGGTGGCCGATGTGACCTCGGCCGATGCGGACGCAACATATGATGCTGGCGAGGTAGCTTTGATTAATGAGATCAAGACCAAGCTCAATACCCTACTTGCCAACCTGCGGGCGGCCGGAATTTTGGCTAGCTAAACAGGAGGTGGTATAAGTGAAGATTTATAGCATTGAAACCTTGCGCGAGGCACGTCGCCAGGGCACCTACATTGAAAAGGTGCCTTTCGTTTTGGATGGCAAACTGTATGAAGTAGAGAAAAAGATTATCAACGGCGAAATGGAGACCTTCGAACTGTCCAGGCCGATAGGCGAAATGCTCACCAGCGGGAGCCTGGAGCAGTTCACGGCTCTGCTGAAGAAAGTAGTCCTGGATGTTGAGTTAGGCCGGGAGCAGGTGCAGCTGCTTTACCAACCGATTTACGAGAAGATCCAGGATACTAACCTGCCAAAGGTATTGGACGCTAAGTGGGCCCTTACTGGGACGGTTATATTTACCGAGCACATTGAAGGTGAAGAAGTCAAATTTGGCCGCCTGCAGGCTGAGCAAGGGCCTACTGCCCGGATCCTTACCTATGCTGCCGGCTTCGAGTATACAAAGGAAATGAAAGATTTCAATGAGGCCTTCTCAGTAGAAATCCTTAACCGGGCTATTGGTGAGGCTTACAACGCCTTGCTTAACCATATCCACCTGTATCCGATTTTGAGCTTCAATTACCCTACTGCTAATAAGACGGCTTACCAAGGCGCTACTGGAGATCCGGCATGGGTCGGCGTGTATAAGACAATCACCAAGGCCCTTGCCGACGCAGCTAAGGCGAAGCGCCCCGGGACGGTGCTGTTGGCCTCTACAGCGGACCAGGCCAATATCGAAATGGCCTTAAAAGGCGGTCATCAGATCGAAGGCACTGTCTACCCGGCTATCAGCGGCATTCAGTCCGTAATTTACTACGACGGCTGGGAGACGGTCGTAGGTAAGAAGACTTACAGCTATCCGGGCGTAACTCCCGGTAAGGCATACCTCATCCGGCCGAAACGTGGCTTTAAAGAACTGGTGAAGCAGGACCTGCGTGTTGAGGCTACCAGTGGTGATTTGTCCAGACTGGTGGAGAGCCAGATCGTGGCTTACGCCTACCGGGGCGTTTACGCTGCCATCGAAGAAAACGTCCAGGAGCTGACCTTAACTGCGTAAGGCGGTGAAATAAATGGCACGATGCATTAATTGCGCCCGGTTTCCGTGGGTGCCGGGCGTTGATTATTCTCTGCTGCCACCGATGCAGTGCCACAAAGAGCTTGTCTCGCGGCGGTGGACCCGGGAAAGCGTGCTCCTGGATCATAGCTGCCCGTACTACGAAAGCAAAGAGGGGTTGATGCAACATGACCCCATCCCCGGAACTGAGACAGAGACTCCGGAAGCTCCTAAACGAGCAGATACCCGCAGGAGGAAGCGATAGCGACACAAACTTCCTGGACGCGGAGCTTGATGAAATTCTGGCGGAAGCTGCAAACATCTGGAGTGCTGCGGCCGTCGGATGGACCATGAAAGCTGGTTTATTGAAGAGCAGGATAGAACGCTACAGCGTTGGGCAGGAAAGCTATGACTTGACTGCCCTCAAAGACGAGCTGGATCATGCCTTAACAATGGCCCAGAAGTATTCAGATATGGCCAAGGCAAGCATGGGTAGCGTTATCTTGAGATTTGCGCCGCCGGAGGTGTTGTAGCATGGACCTGGTTAGCCTCCGGCGGCAGCATATCTCCTGGGTGATCCAGCAGAACCCGACGCAGGTTACGATTAACCGCACCGAGAAAGTGCCGCAGGATGGAGGCTTTGCAGAGGTCACAAGCACGAAGGGACCCTTCACGGTGCGGATATTTCCTGCGGGCAGCAGGTCTCCCGGCCTGGTGAGCGACCTGCCGGGTAGGAAGCTTGAGGATGACACGTGGGGATTACTGGCGGATTATACGGCTGATATTCAAGCGGGCCCCAACGTTGTGGACGAATTCGATGCGCCCGGGCTGGGGCATTTCAGGGTGACGGCTGTCTATCCCCAGGTGGTCCAGGGCCAGCTAGTGGGCTATCAGGCGGATTTGAAGAAGGTGAGTTAATTGGGTTTCGCTGACAGGGCGATAGACCACATCGAGCGGAAAAAAGCGGGCATGTATGCACTTTTATTGAACTGGGCGGGGCAGCTTGAGGGCTACGCCAAGGAGTACGCTCCCTGGACGGATAGAACGGGGCACGCGAGGCAGGGTTTGCACGCCGGGGTAGAAGAGCGCGGAGATGAGTTTGTGCTATACCTCTCGCACGGGGTGGAATACGGCATCTGGCTGGAGCTCGCCCACGGTGGCAATTACGCAATAGTGCGTCCGACCTTTGATGCTCACCTGGCACGGATCAGAAGAACGGTGCTCGATTACTGGGAGGGCTAACTGATGCGGGCGGCGATCAGGCAAAAGCTGATAGATACTGTTCCGGATTTCGGTGGGCGGGTTTTTGAACCACACGCTGCCGGAGCGGGGACGGCCAAGCCCTATGCTGTGATCCGGCAGGGCGTTGACGCTGAAGACACGCCCTGGACGGGTTTCCGGCGCATTATTGAGGTTTGGCCTTACGTTGCCCGCACTTCGTTCGAGAACCTTGATGCCCTTGTTAGTAAAACGATAGCCGCCCTGGACAAGCAGCTTTTGACCGATGCCGTCACCGGCGAGGTTTTCACCTGCCAGTATCTAGGCACTGCGGGACAGGACTTTGTAGATGAAAAGTGGGATGCGATCACCCGGGGCCTCCGGTTCGCTGTGCTGGCCCTGCAGCCGGTTGTCGTGGCCGAAACGGTTGCCAATGACCCCTGGCTTGAGGCCTTGGCGACGTGGACGGAGACTCTGTTGGGCACCACCTGGGCGGTTTACCGCAATGCCTGGCCGCTGGGCTATAAACGGCCGGGCGTTATGTGGCGCCTGACAGGAATCGAGGTTCTGGAAAAAGGCCGGGCGGTGTTTGAGGTCCGCAAAAAGTTTATCGGCCACGTCATCGGCAGCACGCCGAATGAGCAGATAACTGGTGCCCTGGCCATTGTCCAGGAGCTGGGCAATGCGATCAAGCTGCCTCTGGATGCGGTAAATCCAACCCCTTCCGCATGGTTAAATATCATGAAGAATTAACGAGACAATTAAAAGAAAAAGGGATTAACCTTGATTAAACCACTTTAATTCTTTCATTTCTTTTTCTGTAAAAGCCAACAATAACAGCTGTTCCCCTCTTGGCAAATTCCAAAACTCTCCGGGGCGCAGGTGATGCCGTACCCACATGAAGTACAGCATCCCCGCCAGCCCCCCGGACTTAATTAGTTTTTTACATCTTCTAGTTCAGTGTTAAAGCCGGAAAGATCCAGAACTATATCTCCCAGGGCCGCCAACTCGCCAGCCAGGAGGATGCGTTTGA
>JABLXW010000033.1 GCA_013177945.1 Bacillota bacterium | reverse complement strand
GGGCTTGAAACAGGGGACGCTGTTTTCCTCAAATATGAGCCGGAAGAAAAACAGGTGCGCCTTGCGCCTGCGGTAAGCCCTTTTGACATCCTGGCTGAACACGCCATTAAGGAGCACCAGAATGGGCGTGCCCGGACAATAGAAGAATTCGCCCGGGAGCACAATATCTGTCTATGATTGCTGCTTTTGAAGTTTTTGAAGTACGCCTGACCAGGAATGCGGAAAAAGATCTTCTCAGGCTGCGGGATTTGACAGAAAGGGCGTTTGGTAAAGGAAATTTATTGCTACTTGGCATAGGAGCCCCAGCAACTGTAAGTTGTTTTCCCATTAAAGTGTAGGGCTACCTGGTGGTCCGTGAGGTGCCGCCGGGTAGCGTTGCTTTAAATGTCGGGTGTTCAGGACGACCTTCTTGCGGAGGCCGCGGAGCGCCAGCGGACGGGGGTAGACTTCAGCGGGGTGATCTATGCCCATCTATTGCGCGTCTCTATTGGGGGAGCTGTACGTGACCTGGGAAGAGTGAGCGGTTCGCCCCGCAGGCGGCTGCGGTAATGGCCCGGCTTGCGGAGGCTTCCCTCCGGATTGGCTTCACCCAAGCCCTGGCAGCCTCGGACGTTGCGAATTCAGGGCACTGGTCGGCGGTAAATATACTTCCGCCTTGATTAGAGTTCAATGTGCCGGGCGGGGTCGCGAACCAGGGCGGCAATGACGCTCAGAGGTGGCAGCTTTTCGAACTCCTCCGGGGTGTAAGCGAGAGGTTCGATGGGCTCCATCGTTTCTGCCACCGCTTCACCAAGGATCGCGCACCTTTTTTCGAAGGTGAGTCTGGAAAAATCGCGGGAAATCACCACAAGGTCGATGTCGCTGTATTCTGAAGGGGTGCCATTGACATGGGAACCGAAAAGAATTATCCGTTCTGGATTAATCCCTTTTGCCTTGAGGATGCTCCGGAAACGCCTGATTATTTTTTCAACCTCGGATCTTGATGCAGGCATTTTATCACCTCTTCGGTCGATTTGATGTAGCCCTTCGCCATCTACCGGTCGTAGTGTTTCAGTGCCTGAGCCAGCTCTTGCGGGTAGCGCGTTGCAATGCTTGCCGTGTTCAGAGCAGCCAGAAAGGTAAGCTGTTCGTGAGTCAGGTTTGGCTTCGCCAGTTTTACAAGCAGAATCAGGTTGTGTGTACGAGGTGGAGGCTCTCCGGTTTTTGCTGCGACGAGCCCCTTGAGGGCTTTTTCCAATGCCAGGTGACATAGAAATACGGCGTAGATGTATCTTTTGCTGCGAAGCATTGCTTTTGCGGCATTAAGGTCATAGTTGGCCTGCAGGAACCACTCTTCTTCCGGGGGCAAACTGGCCATTTACGAGCCCCCTTTCATTTACGAGTCCCCTTTACTGGGTGTAGTTGCTATATTTCGGTATAATCATTATATCCTCTTTTTTTTCTTGAGGAAAGCCTTTATTTTGGGTGGTTCGCGCCCCTTGACATTATTGCTACTATATATGATACTATTTGCAGTGATTGGTTTGAGCGCTCTGAGAAAACTCTATGAGAGAATCAAGAACAACCCGAACCAGGTTCGCTTTGACGAACTGCGGAAATTGCTGCTTCGTGCCGGGTTTAAAGAGCGCCAACCGGGCAAGGGTTCGAGCCACTATACTTATGTCAAAGGCGGAAAGCTGGTTACGGTCCCGAAGCATTCCAAGCCGGTCAAAGCCGCCTACGTCAAACAGGTAATCAAGGCCCTGGAAGGAGAGTTGCCAGATGAGTAAATCTCTTGATTATTACCTCAGCCTCCCTTATAAAGTTGTTCTGTATCCCGCAGAGGAAGGAGGCTTTGTAGCCGAAATTCCCGAATTGCCCGGCTGCGTTTCCCAAGGCGAAACTGTCGAGGAAGCCTGGAGGATGGTCCATGACGCGAAGCGCGCCTGGCTTGAAACGGCACTGGAAGAAGGTATCCCCGTTCCGGAACCAGCGTCGGACAGGTACTCGGGGCGCTTAGTGTTGCGCATGCCGAAGTCGTTGCACCGCCGCATCGCGGAACTGGCAAAACAAGAGAATGTCAGCCTGAACCAGTACATCGTCTATCAGCTGGCGCGGGTAACAGGCTTGAATTCTTAAATCCGATGACCGCCCGGTTCAAAAAATAGATCACCGCCGGCCGGACGGTGCTCCCCAACACAACGCCAGAGCCCGGATCCTCCCCGATCCGGGCTCTTTCATTATCTGGGGTGGGAGGATTATGCAGATCATCCCTAAAAGGAAGAGGCTGAATGGTGGCTGTAAAGTGCCTTTGAAAAGTCCGGCTTCGTTTACTCCATTTCGTGTCGGACGACAACAAGCGAGTCTGAATTTAACCGCAGGAAGGGCGAAGGCGAGTTATAAGAGACAGCCGGATTCCGATTGACACGGCGAGGCGGGCAGGCGTATACTTTTGCCAGGTAGTTGACGCGGTTAACCATTTTTGAAGAGGAGAGGAGACCTTGAAGCCCGGAGGAAGAAGTTTGCTGCGGCAGATCATTGCTCTTCTGCTCGCCATTCTGTTCGCTTTCGGGGGCGCGGTCCCTGGGGCTTGGGCGAAGGAGCCCGCCCGGCCCGAGATCTCGCTCAACGAGGCGATAGCGAAGGCGCTCGCCCAGAGCGAGAGGGTGAAAAAGGCGGAAAAAGAGGTCGACCGCACCGAAGCCTTGAGAGACTATGCTGCTGACCAGCTTGACTACACGCCGGTGATGCCGGCGGGCAACCCAATGATCGAGGCGGCGTGGGCGGAATTGCTTGCGGCCGACCTCACCTGGCAGTCGAGCAAAAAGAACCTCACCGCGGAGCAGGACGCAGTCGCCCTTGATGCCTGCAAGAAGTACTGGGACGTGCTCCAGGCCCAGGAGAAGGTTAAGGCGGCGGAAGCGGCGCTGGCCAGCGCCCGGCGGCAGCTGCAAAACGCGCGGGCGGGATACCAGGCCGGGACGCTGCCCCTGGCGGCGCTCATCGGCGCAGAGGCGCAGTACCGCAGGGCGGAGGCCGCGCTTGTGAGCGCGCGGAACGACTTAGACAAGGCCTACACCGCCCTGAACCAGGCCATCGGCCTCTGGCCCGAGGACCGGCCGGTGCTCACCACATCCCTCGAGTTTCATCCGCTGGAGGTCTCTAGCCTCGACTACGAGGTGACGAAGGTCCTTGAGAACTGCCCCCAGGTCTGGCTCGCGGAGCAGGGCGTGCGGTTAAAGCAGTATTACCAGGACATTATGTTTTATAAGGGGATTGTATACGGCACCTTTTCCTACAAGCCCTACGAGGCTCGAAAAGTAGAGGTCGAGCAGGCCGAGCTCGACGCCGCCAGCACGAAGAAGCTCTTCGACCTGATCACGCGCCAGCTCTACTACAGCGTGAAGAGCCTCGAGGAGGCCTACGCCGGGGCGCAGGAGGGGGTGCGGGCGGCGGAAGAAGCCCTGCGGGTGGCCCGTCTCAAGCTCGACGTGGGCATGGCCACGGCGGCGGACGTGGCGGCGGCAGAGCAGGCGCTGGCTGACGCGAAGAAGGCGGCTTTTGAACTCGCCTGCCAGCACGCCTACATGAAGCTCGCCTTCGGCAAGCCCTGGGCCTACCTGAGTTCGCTTTCGTCATCTTCTTCGGCCGGCACAGGGGCTGCCGGATAGAACAGACACTTTCATTTGGAGCCTGACGGCGAGGCCCGGGGCACGAAGCCCCGGACTGTTTTTGGTTGCCGCCGTCGGGCGGCTTGGAGACGGTGCAGTAGCGTTGGGGAAGCAGGAGGGGCGGGCAGGCTAGAAGTCGTCCAGCACCACCTGGGCGATGTTGTTGGCGTGGTCTCCCACCCGCTCGAGGTTGCTGATGATGTCGAGGAAGACGACCCCCGAGGTGGGGTAGCAGATCCCCTTGTTGAGCCGCACGAGGTGGTTCTTCCGCAGCTCCTTCTCCATGGCGTCGATGCGCGGCTCGCTTGCGATGACCGCCCGCGCCTTTTCCAGGTTGTTCCGCCGGAGCGCCTCCACGGCGCGCCGGAAGGTGCCGGAAACGAGGTCGTACATCTCCTGCAGCTCCCCGATGGCGTATTCGCTGAAGGGGAGGTTCTCGTCGATCCTCACCAGGGCGAGCTCGGCGATGTTTTCGGAGTGGTCGCCCACCCGCTCGATGTCGTTCACCGCATGCAGCAGCCCGGTGTGCCTCTTCGACTGCTCGGGGGTGAGGTTCCGCTGCGCCAGCTTTGCCATGTAGACGGTGATCGCCCTCTCCAGCTGGTCGACCACCTTCTCCTGCTCGAAGGCCCTCTCCAGGCGCTTCTGGTCCTTCTCGAAGAACCCCTGCATGGCGTCCTCCAGGGTTTCCGCGGCGAGGTCGGCCATTCGGATGATCTCCCTGGTGGCAAGAGACAGGGCCACCGCCGGGGACTCCAGCATCCGCTCGTCCAGGTAGATCGGCCCCCTCCTCAGCTCCCTGTCCTCCCCTGGGAGCAGCCATGTGATGAAGCGGGCGAAGTGGTTGATGAGGGGGAGCATGATCATGGTGTTCAGGGTGTTGAAGGAGGTGTGGGCGTTGGCGATGAGGCGCGCCGGTACGTCCGGGGAGATGAGGGTGACGAATGCCTTGAACCAGGGGAGAAAGGTGAGGAAGATCACCGTTCCGATGACGTTGAAGAGGACGTGGGCGAGGGCGGACCGCCTGGCGTTGAGGCTGGTGCCGATGCTCGCCAGCACCGCGGTGATGCAGGTGCCGATGTTGTCCCCGAAGAGCACCGGGATGGCAACATCAAAGGGGACGAGCCCCTGGTTTGCCATCGCGATCAGCATCCCGATCGTGGCGCTGCTGCTCTGAATGATCACGGTCATCGCCATTCCGGCGAGCACTCCTAAGAGCGGGTAGCGGCCGAAGCTCGTGATGAGGCTTGCGAAGGCCCGGCTTTCTTTTAAGGGGGTTACTGCCGCCTGCATGACCTCCAGGCCCAAAAAGAGGATGCCGAACCCGAGCACCACCTGGCCGGCGTAGCGCCAGAGGCGCTTTTTTGAGAAGAAGTAGAGGGCGAAGCCGAGGGCGATGATGAGAAAAAGGTAGTCGCTCAGCTTGAAGGCGATCAGCTGGGCGGTGATGGTGGTCCCGATGTTCGCCCCCATGATGATGCTGATCGCCTGCTTGAGGCTCATCAGCCCGGCGTTCACGAAGCCGACGACCATGACGGTGGTGGCGCTGCTGCTCTGGATGACGCCGGTTACCAGCGCCCCCGTGAGCACCCCCATTACCGGAAGCTTCGTGAGGGTCTCAAGGATCTTCCGCATCCTGTCCCCTGCGGCCCTCTGGAGCCCCTCCCCCATGAGGCCCATTCCGAAGATGAAAAGCCCCAGCCCGCCGAGGATCCCGGTGATCAGCCTGAACGTGTCCACGCGGTCGAAATCTCCCTTTGCTGCCAGGCGCAACCTGGAAAACAGGCTGTTGGCGGTAGAAATGTCACTGAGAATGTTCTACTTCGACCTCGAAGGCCGTTTTTCCTGTTGCTCCTGACGCTTTCAGGGTCGAGGTTGGATCTTCAAGAGCCCGCCTGTGTTGCCTCTGTCCCTCGGGGCCCTGAGCTGCGGCACAGAAGAGGAAGCGCTCGCCCTGGCCGAAAAGAAGTTTAAAGAACTAAGCAGCTGGCTTGAAAAACGCCCAGTTGGGAAAAGAGGCAGAGGTAGTGAGAGGTAAAGATAAAATCAAAGAAATGTTTTTCAGAATATATGGTATAATGTGCTTGGAAGGCGGAGTTTTTGTGGTTGGTTCTCTTGCACCGGAAGGAGAAGTTAGAAAAAGACACTGAGAAGGATGTGGTCTTTGTGGAGGGAGAAGTCATCGGGGTCTTTACTCCCGAGCTCTACCGGACGGTTATTGCCATCGTCGACATGCGGATGGCCGAAATTAAGGTGACAAGGCAGGATTTCGAAGAGCTCAAAGGCGCGGTCAGGGAGCTGGCGGAGGCTCTAAAAGAGGCCCAGAAGGAGACGCGCCAGGAGGTGGCCCGCCT